>VEPF01000046.1 GCA_012027055.1 Gemmatimonadota bacterium
GACACCATCGACGCCAAGGACTGGCTGACGGCGGATGGCACGCGCAAGCGCATCACCACGCTGAGCGCGGCATCGGAGGTGGACACCCCGTACTTCAGCACGCACAAGAACCGGAGCAACTCCCGGACCAACCGGATCAACCTGAACGTGGGCCTGACGCTCAGCCCGCTCTCGTGGGCCAGCCTCAAGACCAACATCGGGGTGGACAACTACACGCAGAACATCCTGGTGAGCCGGCACCCGGAGAGCTCCTTTGGCTACAGCAGCGGCGGGATTCTGGACCAGGCGACCGACATGACGCGCAACGTCGCCTCCCAGACACTGCTGAACTTCAATCGCTACGCGCTCACCGACAAGCTCGGCGTCAGCGGGCTGGTCGGCAATTCCATCAACGCCTATCGGTCGGATGTCGCGGGTGCGACGGGCACGCAGTACCTGGACCCGAACTTCGTGTCCATGAACAACACCTTCAGCCGCTCGGCGGTGAACCGGATCTCGCAGCGCCGGCTGGTGAGCGCGTTCGGCTCGGCAACCTTCGACTACATCGACTACCTGTACGTCACGGTGACGGGACGTAACGACTGGACGTCCACCATCCCGAAGGACCGGCGCTCATTCTTCTACCCTGGCGTCAACGGCAGCTTCATCTTCACGGATGCGTTCCCGTCGCTGGGCAGTTTCATGACGGGCAAGCTGCGGGCCGGCTGGGCGGAGGTCGGCAAGGACGCCCGGCCTTCCGCGTACGCCCCGTCGCTCGAGAACAAGCTGACCTCGTACGGCGGCTACGGCTACGGCTTCACGGGACCGAACCCGAACCTGAAGCCCGAGTTCGCGGTCTCGACGGAGCTCGGGACCGAGCTGAGTTTCCTGAACGGTCGGCTGGCGGTCGACGCCACGGTGTACCGCAAGGAAACCCGCGATCAGATCGTCGACAACATTCGCGCCAGCTACGGCTCCGGTTACATCCTCATCAACCTGAACGGCGCCAAGACCCGAAGCGAAGGGGTCGAGCTGACCGTGAGCGGCACGCCGATCCAGCGGCGCGACCTGTCCTGGGACTTCCAGGTGAATTTCACCAAGAACTCCAGCAAGGTGCTGGCCATGCCGTCGCAGTTGCCGGAGTACTACAGCTCCGACACCTGGATCATCAACAACATCCGCAACGGTGTGGCCGCGGGCTACTCCACCTTGTCGCTGTCGGGGTTGTGGTACCTGCGCAACAGGAACGGCGACCTGCTGATCGATCCGACCACCGGTCTCCCGCTGCGGGACAGCAACTTCACGCAGCGTACCTGTCCCTGGCTGAAGAACCCCGACTCGTGCGGTTACGACCGCCAGCCGGACTTTCTCATCGGGCTAACGAACAGTGTACGCTACAAGCGGTTCAGCCTGTCCGCGCTGCTCGACATCCGGAAGGGCGGCGATGTGGTGAACGGCACTGAGTGGTACCTCACGCAACGCGGCCTTGCCACCCGCACCCTCGACCGGAACGAGCCGCGCATCGTGAAGGGTGTGCTCCGCGACGGCCTGGAGAACACGGCCAACCCGACCAAGATCACCATCGTGGTGGTACCGGCGCTCAACACCAGCTACTACCTGTCAATGAGCGAGGAACTGTTCATCGAGCAGGACATCAACTGGGTGCGCCTGCGGGACGTGACGCTGAGCTACCAGCTGCCGACCGGGATCGTGGGCACGCGTAACGCGAGCCTGTTCGTCACCGGCACGGAGCTGTTCCTGATCACGAATTACTCGGGCCAGGATCCGATCGTGAACGGCAATACGGCGGCCACCGGCGGCGGCGGCGGCATCGGGCTCGATTGGGGCAACTTCCCCATGCCGATCGGCATCAACTTCGGCGTGAGAGTGGGGTTCTGACCATGAAAACCATCAATCGCATTCGGCGGGCTGTCATGGCGAAGCCGACGAGAACTCTGAGCGTGGCGTTGGCGGTGACCGTCCTGGCGCTGGGCACGACGGCGTGCAGCGACTTCCTGGACGTCAACACCAATCCCAACGCGCCGCAGGACGTGTCGCCCAACCTGTACCTGCCACCCATGGTGCACTGGCTGGCGACTTCCGAGCAGTTCGATGGTCGCTTCCTGAATCGCTACTCCCAGGCATGGGTGCTGCCGCAGACGTCCGGCACCACGCCCAACGTCTGGGAGCGTCATGGCTACGATCGCACTTCCGACAACCTGGCCCAGCTCTACCGGGACGTGTACTGGAACCTGGGCATGAACCTCAGCAACATGATCAGCCGGTCGGAGGCCGAGGAACGCTGGGATGCGCTGGGCGTCGGCTACGTCCTGCGGGCCTGGGGCTGGCTCTCCCTCACCGCCATACACGGTGAGCTGATCGTCAAGGAAGCGTTCACGCCGGATCAGTACTCCTTCAACTTCGACACGCAGGAGTACGTGTATCAGGAAGTGCTCGCGCTCCTGGACAAGGCCATCACGAACCTGCAGCGCAGCGATGGCCAGGTCAGCGCGACCTACCTGGCGGTGGGCGACAAGCTGTTCGCCGGCGACCGGGCCCAATGGCTGCAGCTCGCGTGGGGCCTCAAGGCGCGGGCGTTGAATCACTTCTCCAACAAGACATCGTACAAGCCCGCGGACGTCATCGCGGCCGTGGACAAGTCGTTCGGCCCCGGCCAGGACGCGTTGTTCCGTTATCCCAACACCTCGACGGACAACACCGACCGCAATTTCTGGGGCACGACCCGGGGTAATCTCAATTCCTTCCGGCAGACCACGTTCCTGGTCGGCCTCATGAACGGGACGGCCTACCCGGGAGCCGTCGATCCGCGCATCACGCGCATGCTGTCACCGGACTCGACCGGGACCATCCGGGGCATCGATCCCATGGTCGGCTACGGCTCCGTGACCAAGGAGCGGCCCTGGAACCTGTGGGGCTACTACGGCACTGGCAACGTGGCCGTCGGCCAGTCCGGGCGGTTCCTGTTCGACGACCGTGCGAAGTTCCCGGTCATGACGTATGCGCAGCTGCAGCTCATCAAGGCCGAGGCCGCCCTCAAGATGGGTGACCAGGCGACGGCCAAGCAGGCGTACCTGAACGCTATCGGCTCGCACATCGACTTCGTGAACGCGCGCAATAACGAGGTCGGGAACCCGACCGTCACGCAGATCTCGAGTGCGGAAAGGGCGGCGTTCCTGGCGAACCCGTCGATCGTACCCGCGACGATAACGCTGTCCCACATCATGGGGCAGAAGTTCATCGCCCAGTGGCCATGGGCACCGGTGGAGAACTGGATGGATCTGCGCCGGTACCACTACACCGATGCGGACCCGGTGAGCGGTACGCAGGTGTTCCGCGGCTGGAACCTGCCCACACAGTTCGACGCGGACAACAATCTCAAGCCGGTGCAGCGCGCCAGGCCGAGGTACAACTCGGACTACGTGTGGAACCGGGCGGGACTCGACAAGATCGGCGGACTCGCGCTGGACTACCACACCAAGCTCATGTGGATCACGGAAAAGTGATGATTATGAAAAACCTTCGATCCATGGCGCTGCTCCTCGTGGCAGCGGCCGCGATCTCCGGGTGCGAGAGGAACGCTGTGCAGCTGATCGCCGGCCCGGTGACCGGAGGAGCAAGCGTCAAGTTCTTCAATTTCTCGGTGGGCTCGCCTGCCGTGAACTTCTACCTCAACAACGTCAAGGCCACGGCGGTGAGCTCCACGTCGTGCTACGCCCTGTCGACGCTGGTGGATTCGTTGAAGACGAAGTGCCTCTCGACCGGTATCGAGTCCACCACCGGTACGGCTTACGGCAGCGCCGGCAATGGTGGCAGCGGCTGGTACTCGGACGTGGTGCCGGGACAGGTCACGCTGCAGGCAAAGATCGCGACGACCACGGACAAGGGCGTGGCGATCTCCAATCTCCAGACCAACGTGGCCGCCGGGAAGTACTACTCGTACTACATGAGCGGCCTGTATGATGGGACCGCGAAGACCGCGGAATCGTTCATCGTCGAGGACGTGTTGCCGGCGGTGGACTACACCGCGGCGTACGTCCGGTTCGTCAATGCGTCACCAAACGCCAGTCCGATGACGCTGTGGGCCAAGGACCGGACCACGCTGCTGGAGCCCGCGGTAGGTGGGGAAGTGGCGTACAAGGCCGGGGGCACGTTCAAGGGCCTGCCGCCGGGGAGCTACGACCTGGGCGGCCGGTACGCAGGCTCAGCCACGAACACCTTCAGCCGTACGGCCGTGACCATCTCGGCGGGCAGGATCTACACCATCACGGCGAGAGGCAACGTGCTGCAGACATCCACGATGTTGCTGGACAATACGGCCAACTGGTAGGCATCCGGCCCGGGCCCGGGGGTTTGTTCCCCGGGCCCCGGCGGCCGTTGTTCGAGCCAGCGAGCAGGGCCGCCGGGCAATCCCGGCGGCCCTGCTCGTTGCCGACCGTGGCGCACCAGCCGTCGCGGCCGTGCCAGCCGCCAGCAGCGCTCGCTGCGGCGCAGAGAGCACGCCCTGGAGCCGACCGCTCACGGTGGTCGAATTACGCTGATCGAGGCCCCGCGCCGCGCCGGCGAACGTGCTCTCGGTTCAGCTTTACAGGCCGGATCTTGCGCGGTAGCTTCCCGTCCCGTTCGGCCATTGTCGGATCGTTTCAATCTTCGCACCGTCACCGGATGAATCGTCTCTCCGCGCAACGAGTTGAAGAACTGCTGCAGGCGGCCCGCCGGGTGCGGGTGCTGGTGGTGGGCGACATCATGCTCGATGCGTATCTCCGCGGCGCCGCGCTGCGGATCTCACCGGAAGCTCCCGTCCCCGTGGTGCGGATCGAAGAGGAGTGGCGCGCGCTCGGCGGGGCGGCCAACGTGGCCACGAACGTGCTCGCGCTCGGTGCCGCCTGTGACCTGGCCGGGGTGATCGGTACCGACCCGGCGGGCGCAGAGCTGACGGCGACCCTCCGGCACGCAGGCATCGACGGTCGCGGCCTGTTGCTGGTGCCTGAGCGACCGACCACGGTCAAGACCCGCATCATGGCGCGGCACCAGCAGGTAGCCAGGTACGACCGGGAGCTGGATGAGGATCTGGACGAACGCACGGCCACGGCGCTGGTGCAGCGCATCGCGGAGCTGGCGACGAGCTGTGACGCCATCGTGGTCGAGGACTACAACAAGGGCGTGCTCACCCGCACCGTGATCGCCGGGGTGCTGGCGGCCGCGCACGCCTGCGGGTGTCCCCTGGTGGTGGATCCGAAGTCACGGTTCTTCTTCGACTACCAAAGCGCCACGGTCTTCAAGCCCAACCTGCCGGAGCTCGCGGCTGCCTTGCGCGAGCCGGTGCGCTTCGATGATGCGGGGTGGATGCGCGCCACACGCGCGCAACTTGGCTGCGACCATCTCCTGCTCACCCTGGGCGAGCACGGCATGGCGCTGCTTGCGGCAGATGACGAACTGCTGCGGATCCCGGCAGTAGCTCGCTCGGTCTACGACGTGTCCGGTGCCGGCGACACGGTAACCGCCGTGGTGGCGGTCGCGCTGGCGGCCGGCGCGAGCATTCAGGAGGCCGCCGTCCTGGCGAATTACGCCGCGGCCGTCGAAGTCGGGAAGGCGGGCGTAGCTACGGTCTCGGCGGCGGAGCTGCTCCAGGCCGTGCGGGAGCAAGAGGCCCAAACTCAGGAGACGCACTGATGCCGGATTTGACGAGCGTCCACACACCGGCCGCTCCGGCGGCGATTGGTCCGTACAGCCAGGCCATGGCCGTGGGCGAGCTGATCTTCACCGCGGGTCAGATCGCGCTCGATCCGGCCTCCATGGAGGTCGTTCCGGGAGACGTCGCCACGCAGACCGACCGCGTGCTGCGGAACCTGAGCGCCATCCTCGAGGCGGCTGGAAGCTCGCTGCAGCGGGTGGTCAAGACGACGGTGTACCTGCGGAGCATGAACGACTTCGCGGCGCTGAACGAGGTCTACGGCCGGCACTTCGGCACGCACAAACCGGCGCGCAGCACGGTCGAAGTGGCGCGCCTCCCCAGGGACGTGCTGGTGGAGATCGACGCGATCGCGTTGCGCTGAGCGGGGTTCAGTCTTCCAGCTGCCAGGCTACGCCCCACGCACCCGGCCCCACATGCGTGGCCAGCACCGGCGTGGCCGGTCCCACCAGCGTCTCACGTTCTCCGAAGCGCTCCCGGAGCGCGGCCGAGACCTGATCGATCATCTCGGGGCAGCCCACGTGCACGACGCCGAACCGGAGCTGCTTCGCGTCACGCGGGATCTTCTCCTGTAACAACTCCAGCATCCTCGGCAGCACGTTGGCCCGGCCGCGTACCTTCGCGGCGGGGAGGACCTTGCCCTCCGGACTCACCCCCAGGATCGGTTTGATGTCCAGCAGGCCGGCGATCATCACCTGGCCCCGCCCCACGCGTCCCGACTTGAGCAGGTAGTCGAAAACATCCACGGTGAACATGATGCCGGACTGCGCCCGGATGCGCCGCAGTTCGACGGCGATATCCTCGGGCGCCCGGCCCAGCTCGGCCAGCTCCGCGGCCCGCAGCACCAGCAGACCCTGCAGCAGGGATGCGCCGGCGGAGTCCACCAGTTCGACCCGGCTTCCTTCGGTCTTGCGCGCAGCGGTCTCCGCGGACTGATAGGTGCCTGACAGTGCCGCCCCCAGGATCACGCCCAGCACCGCCTCCCCGTCTTCGGCCGCCGCGGTGAACGCGTCCAGGAAGGCCCGCGGCGGCGGCTGCGACGTGCTGGCATGTTCGCCCGCCTTGAGGCGCGCGACGAACGTCGGCGCATCAATGTCGACGCCGTCCTGCAGCACCTCGCGATCGAACACCACGATCAGCGGCACCACGCGGATGCCGTGCGCACGCACGATCTCGATGGGCAGGTCGCAGGCACTGTCGGTCACAATGCTGACGGGGCGGCGCGCCAGCTGCACGTGCGAAGCGGCGGCTCGCTCCACCGTGGCGTGCTGCGCGGCCATGTCCTCGGCCTTGTGCGTCACCAGCTGTCCCACGCCGCGGAGCCAGCGGAACACCTGCTCCGGCTCGTCCGTGTGGACGTGGATCTTCAGCACGCCCTCGCCGCGAATCACGATCGTGGAGTCGCCCCGGTTCCGCAGGAAATCGCGCACTTCCCGCTCGGTTGGCAGGGCGGCGCCCCGTACCAGGGCCTCGGTGCAGAAGCGGTAGGTTTCTTCCGTGACCGGGTATTCCACCCGTCCGGCGGCGGCCCCTACCTGCTCGAACACCGGTGTGGCGTCGAGCGCCACGAAGGGATCGCCGTGCACGTAGGCCACCATGCCTTCCATCAGGTGCACGAAGCCCTTCGCGCTGGCATCGACTACCCCCGCCTTGCGGAGCGCGGGCAGCAGGTCGGGCGTCCGGTCGCAGGCCGACTTGGCCCGCACCAGCAATCCCTCCACCAGGTCGGCGAAATCGACGGCCCGCGAGGTGCGCGCCTCTTCCGCGACTTCCCGCATGGCGGTGATGATCGTGCCCTCGACCGGTCGCTCCAGCGAGCGGTATGCATGCTCCACCGCGCGGTGCAAAGCCTCCGCGAAGTCGGCCGCGCCAATCCGGGCCCGGTTCCGCACCGCCTCGGCGAAGCCGATCAGGAAGTGGGACAGGATCATGCCGACGTTGCCGCGGGCGCCCAGGATGGCGGCATCTGCGGCCCGCTGGGCGACCGTGCCCACGGCGGCGTCGTGGGAGGAGCGGATTCCGTCCGCGATGGCAGCGGCGGTCAGGGCGAGGTTGGTGCCGGTATCACCGTCCGGCACCGGGAAGACGTTGATGCGGTTGAGCTCGGCACGGCGGTGCTGCACGAACCCGCATCCCGCCACGAGTGCCCGACGCAGCCTCGCGCCATCCAGGTACTCGATCTTCATGGTCGGGCAACATAGCGGTACCCGGTCCGGAGAACAATCGCGACCCGGGAGGCACTTGTGTTCGCCAGCCAGACTCTTACCATCTCCGGTCCGGCTCGAGATCGGACCCCACACCCGGAACTGCGACGATGAGCACCCCCCAGTACATATTCGTGATGAAGGACCTCCGAAAGGTGGTGCCGCCCAACCGTGAGATCCTCAAGGGGATATGGTTGTCGTTCTTTCCCGGCGCCAAGATCGGCGTGGTCGGCGCGAACGGCTCGGGCAAGAGCTCGCTGCTGCGGATCATGGCGGGCGTCGACCAGGATTTTCTGGGCGAGGCCTGGCCCGCCCGGGGCACGCGCATCGGCTACCTCCCGCAGGAACCGCCGCTCGATCCGGCGCTCGATGTGCGAGGCAACGTGGAGCTGGCGGTCAAGTCCGTGCGTGACCTGTTGCGCCACTTCGAAGAGGTGAGCCTGCGTTTCGGAGCGTCCCAGAGAGATGAGGAGATGCAGGCTCTCATCGACGAACAGGCACGCCTGCAGGAAGCCATCGATGCCGCGGGCGCCTGGGAGTTGGACCGCAAGATCGAGATCGCCATGGATGCGCTCCGGTTGCCGCCTGGAGACACCGACGTTACGACCCTGAGCGGCGGTGAGCGGCGGCGGGTGGCGCTCTGCAAGGTGCTCCTCGAGGAGCCCGATTTGCTGCTGCTCGATGAGCCGACCAATCACCTCGATGCCGAATCCGTCGCCTGGCTGGAGCATCACCTGGCCGTCTTCAGGGGCACGGTGGTGGCGATCACGCACGACCGATATTTCCTGGACAACGTGGCGGAGTGGATCCTGGAGCTCGACCGCGGCGCGGGCATCCCGTGGAAGGGCAACTACTCGAGCTGGCTGGTCCAGAAGCAGGAGCGGCTCCGGCAGGAGGAGAGATCGGAGTCGGCCCGGCAACGCACGCTCGAGCGGGAGCTGGATTGGATCCGCATGACACCGCGCGCCCGCCAGGCCAAGGGGCGGGCCCGCATTACCGCCTTCGAGGAGCTGGCGAATCAGGATGCCCGCGAGCAGCTGGCGCGCGCCGAGATCGTGATACCGGGCGGTCCGCGGCTCGGCGAGGACGTCGTCCACTTCGACGGCGTGGCGAAGGCGTTCGGGGACACGCTGCTGTTCGAGAACCTGGGTTTCCGCCTGCCGCGCGGCGGCATCGTCGGCGTCATCGGTCCGAACGGTGCAGGGAAGACCACCATGTTCCGCATGATCATCGGCCAGGAGCAGGCCGATGCCGGGACCGTACACGTGGGCCAGACCGTGCAGTTGGCGTACGTGGACCAGTCCCGGGACGCGCTCGCTCCGGAGCACAGCGTCTGGGAGGAGCTCTCGAGCAAGCAGGATGAGATCGAGCTGGGGCGGGGGCCGCGCGTGGACTCCCGGGCCTACTGCTCCTGGTTCGGCTTCCAGGGCGGGGACCAGCAGAAGAAGGTGGGGGTGCTCTCGGGCGGCGAACGGAACCGGGTGCATCTCGCCAGGCTGCTGCGCAGCGGCGGTAACCTGATCCTGCTGGATGAGCCCACCAACGACCTGGACGTCGACACGTTGCGCGCGCTCGAGGACGCACTGCTCGGTTTTGCCGGCTGCGCCGTGGTGATCTCCCATGACCGCTGGTTCCTGGACCGGATCGCCACCCACATCCTGGCCTTCGAGGGCGAGAGCCGTGCGGTCTGGTTCGAGGGCAACTATCAGGACTACGAGGCGGACCGCAAGCGGCGGCTCGGGGCCGCTGCCGAACTGCCGCACCGCATCAAATACCGGCGGTTGATCCGCACCTGACCGATGCCGGCCCCGGAAAGCGGAAGCCCCGGCCGCGTGCTCGCGGCCGGGGCTTCCTGTCGGCACGGGGCAGGACCGCTCAGCGGCTGACCTGCAATACCCCGGTTGCGGTGGCGCTGCCCTGCGTGACCTCCACCGTGTAGAGCCCCGGCGGCACGCCGCGCCCACCCGTGCGCCGGCCCATGGCCGGTGCCTGCGGCGCACCCGGCGGCGGCGCGGGCGCCAGGTCCCAGCTCACGAAGTTGAGCCCGCTCGTGCCGGCGACATCGAAGGTCCGAATCTCCTTGCCCGCACCATCCAGGACCCGCAGACGAGCCGCTCCCGCCTGCTTCAGCCAGACGTAGATCTGCGCCGCCTGCGCGGGCTGGCCGGCGCGGGCCAACTGGGCTGGATCCAGCGACAGGATCTCCACGGCCCGCTGCATAATCGCCGGTGTCAGTCGCTGCACCGGCCGGGCATCCAGTACCCAGATGCCGCGCCCGTGGGTGGCCGCCACCACGACGTCGTCGCGCGGGTGCACCACCAGGTCGTGCACGTACGTGGTCGGCAGGCCGCTCGCCAGCACGTGCCATTCCCGCCCGCCGTTCAGCGAGACGTACACGCTCAGGTCCGTACCCAGGTACAGTACGTCGGGCCGCTTCGGGTCTTCCTTGATGACGTTGACCGGCCCGAGCGGGATGCCCGCTGCTATGCTGCTCCACGTGCGCCCGTAGTCGGTGGACTTCCAGACGTAAGGCGTGAAGTCGTCATCCCGCTTGCCGTTCTGCACCAGGTACACGGTGCCCTCGGCATACGCCGACGCCACCAGCTCGGCGATGAACTTCTCGGACGGCAGGTCCTCGGCGATGCGCGTCCAGGTCTTGCCCCCGTCGCGGGTCACGTGCACCCGGCCATCGTCGGTGCCGGCGTAGATCAGTCCGAAGCGCAGTGGGGATTCGCTGATCGAGAAGATCGTCTGATAGGGGATGTCGCCCAGCCGCGCGGTGTCGTTCGCGGTCAGATCGGGGCTGATCCGCTCCCAGGTCTCGCCCCGGTCCAGCGAGCGATGCAGGTATTGGAAGCCATGGTACAGCAGGCTCGGGTTGTGCGGCGAGAGCAGGAAGGGCGCCAGCCACTGGCCCCGTAGCGGCGCTTCGCCCGCCGCTGCTTTGGGGGTGATGTTCGTATCTGCGCCCGCCCGCAGGTCGCTCCGCGAGATGTTGCCGTAGAAGCCCGCGGAGTAGACGATGTCGGGATCGCGCGGGTCGATGGCGTGGATGCTCCCTTCGCCGCCCGGCGCGCTCTCGAAGACCTGCACCGGGATGGCATCGCGGCCCCGGCTCAGGTCCACCACGCCCCGGTAGCTTCCATGGTCCTGGATGCTCCCGTAGACGTGGAAGGGCGTGGCCAGGTCGTAGCTGACGTTGAAGAACTGCACCAGCGGCAGCAACCCCGTGAAGCTCCGCCAGTTCGCGCCCATGTCGTACGATACGTACACGCCGCCGTCGTTGGCATTCACCAGGTAGTTCGGGTTGTCCGGGTCGATCCAGAGGCCGTGCTGATCCACGTGGATGCCGCTCAGGCGGCGCCACGACTTCCCGCCATCATCGGACACGTTGATGTTGAGGCCCATGAGGTACACGCGGTTCTCGTTGGTCGGATCCACGCGGACCTGGCTGAACACCCAGCCATAGGTGCCCGATGCCCGTTCCATGTACTGATCGACCGGACTCACCTGCCGCCACGTGCTGCCGCGATCATCCGAGCGATACAGCGTGGCGCCCCGGATCGGCGCCGCCATGGGCCGGCCGTAGGAGTCCGTAGCGCCGGGGTCGGCGGGTCGGGCCACCTCGTAGTCGTCGATGAACGCGTACAGCACGTTCGGGTTGGAGCGGGACAGCCCGATGCCGATGCGGCCGCGGAAACGAGCTTCCGGTAGACCGTTGTTGATGGGTTCCCAGGTCTTCCCTCCATCCGTGGTCCGGTAGATGCCGCTCCCGGTGTAGCCTGCCTCGTTGCGCGGGTCGTTCCACTTCTTGCGGGTCCGCTGCCACAGCGCCGCGTAAAGCGTGTTGGAGTCGCGCGGATCCATCACCAGGTCGTTGGCGCCGGTCTCGTCGTTGACGTACAGCACCTTCTCCCAGGTCTTGCCGCCATCGAGCGTGCGAAATACGCCCCGTTCCGGGTTGCGCGTCCACTCGTGGCCGCCCGCCGCCACGTACACGATGTTCCCATCCGCCGGGTGCACCAGGATGCGCGCAATCGTATGCGTGTCGGTCAGGCCCATGTGCTGCCAGCTCTTGCCCCCGTCCGCCGTGCGGTAGATGCCGACCCCGGCCTGCGAGCTGCGGAAGATGTTGGCCTCGCCGGTCCCCACCCACAGCACGTCCGGGTTGCGCGGGACGAGCGCGATGTCCCCGCTCGACGTCGCGGCCGCCTGCTGGAACCCCGGTTGCCACGTGACTCCCTCGTTCACCGTCTTCCACACGCCGCCCGAGGCCGACCCGATGTAGATCGTATAGCTGCGGCCCCGCGGTAGCACCGCTTCTACGTCCGTGACCCGGCCGCTCACCACCGTGGGGCCGATGAACTGCCAGCGCACTCCCTGCAGTGGCGAGCGCTCCGCCAGTTGCACGTGTTGCTGATAGGCCTGCAGGCGGTCGACCGGTTTTTGCGCCAGCGCCGGGCTGGCCAACGCGAGGCCCAGGAATGGAAGCAGCAACCGACGGCCGGGACGGTACGGGAAGCGACGCTGCATTGCGCACCTCGCATGGGCACGGGTTCTCGGCTGGGAGAGCACTTCGGACGATGATACATCAGCGTCGCGCCCCTCCGCACCGGCACCCGGTGTGCAATCCGGGACACCCGATTTGAAGGGCGAGGGCCAGGCGACTAACTTCCCGCCGGGTGGCCGAGAGGGGGTCAGCGTCGTCTGGTGACGGCCGCGCTCTTCAAAAGCGTCCGCGCCCGGCTAAGCCCCGGGTGGGTGGG
>VEPF01000418.1 GCA_012027055.1 Gemmatimonadota bacterium
CGTCGGACACCAGGACGCGCAACGGAGCGCCGCCGGCGTCGAGGATGGTGACCAGGGCGGCAGGAACCGGTCGCCCCGAGGAATCGGCAAGCTGGAGCCGGACGATCTGAGCGGGGAGCGTCGGCGCCAGGACCGCGAGCAGCAGCGCGCCGTTCAGCAATGTGCGCAGCGTGATTGCCCTCCTGCGAGAGGCAACGGGTGCTTCTGTAATCTACCCCCCCCACGAGTAAGCGTTAGGCTGGCGGTCCCGTCAGGGAGCGCAGGCAGGACCGGGCAGAAAGGCGTCGGATTGCGATCACTGTTCTTGGGTATTACTCTTACTGGTAGGAAGGAGACGAGAATGCGGATCACGAGCAAGGGCCAGGTCACCATCCCGCAGGACATCCGCGAACGGCTGGGTTTACTGCCGAACACCGAGGTGGAGTTCCAGGTGGAAGGCAACGCGGTCCGGCTGCGGAAGGCGGCAGGAAGCAGCCGCCGCGGCCGCCTGGTGGTCGAGCACCTGCGGGGGCGGCTGGGGCGCGGGCTGAGCACCGACGATATCATGCGGCTCACGCGGAGCTGAGGCAGTGCCGCCCGTACTGGTGGACAGCAACGTGCTGCTGGACGTGCTCACCGAGGACCCGCGGTGGTTCGAGTGGAGCGCCACGGAGCTGGAGAACGCGGCCGAGCTGCACCCCCTGATTATCGATCCGCTGGTGTATGCGGAGGTATCGATCGGCTTCGCGCGGATCGAGGAACTCGATGAGGCTCTGCCACCTTCGCTGTTCCAGCGCGAGTCGTTGCCGTGGGAAGCCGCATTTCTGGCCGGCAAGGTCTTTCTCAAGTACCGGCGCGGGGGCGGGGTGCGACGCTCGCCGCTGCCGGATTTCTTCATCGGGGCGCACGCAGCGGTGGCCGGGTACATCCTGCTGACTCGCGATGCGGCGCGCTATCGCACCTACTTCCCCACGCTCGAGCTGCGCGCGCCGTAGCCGATCCGGTTCCCGGGAGGCGGCCCCGCGCGCGCCGCGGGATTGCGCCCTCACCGCCGCCGGAGCGAACCTCCCCGGATGAGCGACGCCGGAGTTACCGTCCTGCCCGCCGAGCGGGTCGACCGCGGCCTGCTGCTGGTGGCCCCGTTCGCGGCCGCGCTGTTCGGCGGAGCCGCGCTGATGTTCGTGGCCGAGCCGCTGGTCGGGAAGCTGGTGCTGCCGCGGCTGGGGGGCAGCCCGGCGGTGTGGAACACGTGCGTCGTCTTCTACCAGGCGGTGGTGCTGGCGGGCTACGCGTACGCGCACCTGCTCGGCACCCGCCTGCCCTTCCGCGCGCAGGCCGCGGTGCAGTTGGCGCTGCTCGGGCTCGCGGGCCTGACGCTGCCGATCGCGTTTCCCGCCGACTGGCAGCCGCCGCTCACCGGCTCGCCGATTCCGTTCGTTCTGCTCGGGTTGACGGTGGGCGTGGGCGTGCCGTTCTTCGCGCTCGCGGCCACCTCGCCGCTGCTGCAGGCGTGGTTCGCGCGCACCGGTCACGCGACCGCGCGCGACCCGTACTACCTGTACGGGGCGAGCAACGCGGGGAGCGTACTGGCGCTGCTGGCCTATCCGCTGCTGATCGAGCCGTCCTCGACGCTCGGCACGCAGCGCCGCGCGTGGAGTGTCGGTTTCGGGCTGCTGCTGCTGCTGACCCTGGCCTGTGCCCTGGCGGCCGGGCGGCGAACGGCCGCAGCCCCTGCAGCGTCTCCTGGCAGCGTGCTGCGGGCAGCGATCGGGTGGCGGCGCCGCGCGCGCGGGCTGGCGCTGGCGGCCGTGCCCTCGAGCCTGATGCTGGGCGTGACCACCTACGCTTCGACGGACCTAGCCGCGGTGCCGCTGCTGTGGACCATTCCGCTGGCCCTGTACCTGCTCACGTTCATCCTCGCGTTCGCGCGGCGGCGCCTGATATCGGGGCGCGTGGCCCAGGCGCTGATGACGGGCCTGGTGCTCTCGCTCATGCTGGTGCTGGTGCTCGGCCTGAACCAGCCGGCCCGGGTGATCCTGCCGCTGCACGCCGTCACGCTCTTCGTGGTCGCGCTGGTGCTCCACACCGCGCTGGCCGATGATCGGCCCGATCCCGCTCGCCTCACCGAGTTCTATTTCTGGATCGCGGCCGGCGGGGTGCTGGGGGGGCTGTTCAACGCCGTGGCCGCGCCGCTGCTGTTCAACAGCGTGGCCGAGTACCCGCTGGCCATTGTCGCGGCCAGCCTGCTCGGTCCGGCAGCGTTCCCGCCGCGGGGCGCGTTCCGAGGAGGCCGACGTGCACTGGTGCTGGTGGGCTGGGGCGCGGCGCTGCTCGCCGGCGTTCTGACCGGGCTGTTGCTGCACCTCGCCGGCGCCGGTCCGCAGGGCTGGGCGTTGCCCCTCCTGGTGGCGGCGATCTACAGCACGCTCGCGGTGGGCGTCCGGGCCCGCGTGGTGGGCGCCATCGTGCTCTGCGTCTGGCTGGCCGGAGTGTTGGCACCGCGCACGCAGGGAGACGTGCGATACGCGCAGCGCACCTTCTTCGGCGTGCTGCGCATCCGCTACGACCCGGGCAGCGGCCAGCACATCCTGCGGCACGGCACGACCACGCACGGGTCGCAGTTCACGGATCCGGAGCGCCGGCGCGAGCCGCTGACGTACTACCATCGCGCGGGACCGATCGGGCAGCTGTTCGCGGCCCGGGCGGGCAAGCTGGCCAACGCCCGGATCGGTGTGATCGGCCTGGGCGCGGGGTCGCTGGCCGCGTACGCCGAGCCCGGCCAGCACTGGACGTTCTACGAACTGGATCCCGAGGTCGAGCGGATCGCGCGGGACCGGCGCTACTTCACGTTCCTGGCAGACTGTCGCGCGGCCTGGGACGTGGTGTTGGGCGATGCTCGGCTGTCACTGGCGCGCGCGACCGGCGCGCGCTACGACGTACTGATCGTGGATGCATTCAGCTCGGACGCCATCCCGGTGCACCTCCTGACCCGGGAGGCGTTCCGCCTGTACCGGTCGCGGCTGGCCCCGGGCGGCATCGTGGTGTTCCACATCTCGAACCGGCACCTGGCGCTGGCGCCGGTGGTGGCCGGGCTGGCGGCGGGCAGCGGTCTCACGGTGGTGCGGCAGGAGTTCGAGGGGAAGACGCCCGACCGCGCGGTGACCCCGTCGGAATGGGTGGCGGTCGGGCCGGCGCGCGCGCTGCAGCCGCTGCTGCGCGAGGGGCGCTGGGCGCGGGTGTCGGCGCCGGACGCGGCGCAGGCCTGGACGGACGACTACTCGAACATCGTGGGCGCGTTCCGGAGACTCAGCAGGTAGCGGCCGGCGTTCCGGGACCACGCGCACATCCGGCTCCTGCGGGTTGCGCGTGGTTGCGGACTGCCGCCGGCCGCCCGCACTTGCGGCCAGCCCGTGAGCGTCCTCAATCTGCAGGCGGCGGCACCCTGGTGGTGCCCTGACTCGAGCCCTGGCGGTGAGCGGCCATGCGGATCGCCATCCTGACCAACGAGTACCCGCCCAACGTCTATGGCGGCGCGGGTGTGCACGTGGAGTATCTCACGCGCGAGCTGGCGGCGCTGGAGGAGCGGCGGCACCAGGTGCAGGTGGTCAGCTTCGGCGACCAGCGGATCATTGCCGACAACCTGAACGTGACCGGGGTGGAGGCGGATGCCGAGCTGCCGGCGTGCGAGCCGCGCCACGAGAAGGTCTTCAGCACGCTGCTCCAGGACCTGAAGATGAGCGGGAGCGTGTGCGCGGTGGACGTGGTGCACTGCCACACGTGGTACACGCACCTGGCCGGCTGCCTGGTGAAGTACCTGCAGCACGTGCCGCTCATCCTGACCACGCACTCGCTGGAGCCGCACCGGCCGTGGAAGGCGGAGCAGCTCGGCTCGGCCTATCACGCGTCTTCGTGGATCGAGCGCACTGCCTACCACAACGCGGACGGCGTGGTTGCGGTCTCGCAGTCGATGCTGCGGGACGTCCACGAGCTGTACGGCGTGCCGCTCGAGCGGATCCGCGTGATCCACAACGGCATCGACCTGGCGCAGTACCGGCCCACGCCCGGGCTGGAGACGCTCCAGGAGCTGGGCATCGACCCGGACGTGCCGTTCGTGCTGTTCGTCGGCCGCATCACCCGGCAGAAGGGCATCATCCACCTGGTGAACGCGATCGAGTTCCTGCACCCGGGCGTGCAGGTGGTGCTGTGCGCGGGCGCGCCCGACACGAAGGAGATCGCGCGCGAGATGCAGGCGGCGGTGGCGCGGGCCCGCGCCCGGAGCCAGCACCGCATCATCTGGATCGAGGAGATGCTGCCGAAGGAGAAGGTGATCAACCTGTACACGCACGCCGCCATCTTCGTCTGCCCGTCCGTGTACGAGCCGTTCGGGATCATCAACCTGGAGGCCATGGCGTGCGAGACCCCCGTGGTGGCGTCCGCGGTGGGCGGCATCCCGGAGGTGGTGGACCACGGCGAGACCGGGCTGCTGGTGGCTTCCGAGACGGTGAGTGCGACGGACGTCGAGCCGAAGCACCCGGAACAGTTCTCGCGCGACCTGGCGAGGGCAGTGAATTACCTGCTCGATGACTCGGAGCTGCGCGCCGCCATGGCGCGCAACGCCCGCGCCCGGGTGGAGCGGCAGTTCAGCTGGGAGAGTATTGCCCGCCAGACGCTCGAGTTCTACGAGGACGTGATCGCGGACTACCGCAACCGGCGGGCACACCCGCGGGCGGGCGGGCACGCGTGAGGCCGACCGGGCTCAGGAGCTGAGCCCCGCCCGCCGCGCCACGCCTTCCGGTCAGTGGATCCTGAGGCCCAGCACCGCGGCCAGCAGATGGCGAGGCAGCTCGTGGTGGACGACGTCGTGCTGCCACCAGCGCTCGTAGCGCAACTCGGCGAACAGCCGGCCGCCCGGACCGAGTCCGGAGCCTGCGGCGGCGCCCAGTGACCTGACCCGGTCGCCCTCCCGTGGGTCAAGACCCTCGCTGGCCGTCACCAGCACGTACGGCCTCGCGATCCCGGCAACCGGCTTCAGTGCCAGTCCGCCAGCGATGCCTGCGCCGAGCACGCGGGCGGATTCTTCCCAGTCTGCCGAACGCCCCGTCGTGGTGCCACGCGCTTCGCCGCGGATCAGGAACGGGCCGCGCTCCACCTCCAAGGCGGCCAGCGCCGTGGCGCCCGGGCTCGCGGCGTATGCCGGCCCCAGCCCTAGCCGCAGCGACGCGCCCTGTGCGCCGAGCGCGACCGGCCGCGCGCATGCCAGCAGCGCCAGCAGCGCGAGGGCGCGCATGGGCCGGGGGCGACGGGCGCCGGCACCGGCGTATCGGATCGGGATGGTCATGGCGCGCCGCCTCCGACGTTCGTTACTGCCGGGCGGCCGCCGCCGGCCCGAGCACCAGGTTCTCGATGAAGAACTCCAGCATCCGGTCCCGGTTCAGGGCGGTATGCCCCAGGTCCGGACCGACCTGTACCTCGAAGCTCTTGCCCGCCCGCTGCAGCGCCTGGATCAGCTCCATGCTGTTGTTGGGGTGGACGTTGTTGTCGGCCGTGCCGTAGTACAGCATGAGCCGGCCCTTCAGGTCGTTCGCGTACTTCGTGGCCGAGCCGTTCTCGTAGCCCGCGGCGTTCTCCTGCGGGATCCACATGTAGCGCTCGGTATAGATCGTGTCGTAGTGCTTCCACGCGGTCACCGGTGACATCGCGGCCGCGACCTGGAACACCGTCGGGTGGCGGAGCAGCGCCATCACCGATGAGTAGCCGCCGTACGAGGTCCCGAAGATGCCGATGCGCGCGCCGTCCACGTACGGCCGCGTGCGCAGCGCCTTCACCGCCTCGGCCATGTCATCGATCTCGATGACGCCCAGCTTCTGGTAGATGGCATCGAGGAACTGCTTGCCCCGCCCGCCCGCGCTGCGCGCGTCCAGCGTCAGCACCAGGAACCCGAGCTCGGTGAGCGACGAGGGGAGCGCGAAGTTTTCGCTGGCACCGTTGGTGGCGGGACCGCCGTAGACGCTGACCAGGACCGGGTATCGCTTCGCCGGGTCGAAGCTGGAGGGCCGGTGCAGCATGGCATGCAGCTCCGTCTTGCCGTCCGCCGCGGTATACGTGAACAGCTCGACCGGCTGCAGGCCCAGCTCCCGGTACCGGGTGAGGTCGCTCTTCGCCAGCTCCGCGATCACCTTGCCGTTCGCGTCCAGCAGGCGGGTGACCGGGGCCTGGTCGTGGGTCTGCGCGACGTCCACGATGTACTTGCCGTCCGGCGACACGCTCGCGGTGTGCTGGAACGCGGGATCGGTGAGCCGCCGGTCGTTGCGGCCGTTCAGCGACACGCGGTGTAGCTGCTGCTTCATGTAGTTGTCGCCGCTCCGGGCCAGGTACCACACGACGCCCGCCTTCTCGTCCACCTTGACCACGCGCTCGACATCGAACTGGTGAGCGGTGAGCGTGGCCAGCAGCTTCCCGCTCAGGTCGTAGAGGTACAGGTTCCGGTAGCCGGTCCGCTCGGAGGCCCAGATGAAGCGCTGGCCGTCCTTCAGGTACTGCATGGCGGGCGCGTTCTCGGTCCAGCTGGGGAGCCACTCTTCGCGCACGATCACCCGGCACGTGCCGTCAACCGGCTGGCACGCGGTGAACTCCATGATGTTCTGCCGGCGGTTGGTGCGGTTGAGCGTGACCTCGCGGCCGTCCGGCGTCCAGCCCACGTGGTAGGCGTAGTAGCCGACCACGTCGTTCCGGAACGGCTGCCCCATGCGGATGTCGAGCTTCGTCCGCTTGCCGGCGGCGACGTCGTACACGTACAGGTCCACGACGGGGTTGTCCACGCCCGCCTTGGGGTACGCCTCGACGTCCATCCGGCTCTGCAGTTTCGTCTGATCGAGCTGCAGGTAGTAGTCGGGCACGGGCTGCTCGTCGAAACCGTAGTACGCGAGCTGCTTGCCCGTGGGCGACCACCACATGGCCGTGGTCTGGTCCAGCTCCTCGCCGTACACCCAGCTCGCGCTCCCGTACTTGGTGCGGTCCCGCGCGCTCCCCTCCGTGGTCACCGCCACCTCGTTGCCGCCGGCCTTGTCGGCGAGCCACACGTTGCGGTCGCGGTAGAACGCCCTGCGGCTGCTGTCCGGCGCCCACGCCTCCGCCGACTGCCGGCCCCGCTCTACTCCGCGCATGGCCATGCCGCGCATCCCCGGCTGCTGCGGCAGCGGGATCTCGACCGCTTCCTTCCGGGCCAGGTCGTAGCGCCAGCGCTTGCCGTCGTACGTGTACTCGATCCCCTTGCCATCCTGCACCCAGGTCACGTTGAGCGCACCGGACTTCATGGCGCCGGCGATCAGCGGCTGCATGCGCGTGAACTGCTCGTAGCCGGGATAGGTCTTCAACCGGTCCTGCGCCCGGGCGGCCACGGGCAGGGCCAGGGCAGCGAACAGCAGGAGCAGACTGCGCGAGCGTGCGGTGCGGCACATCGTCATGTGGTGTTCTCCGGAGGTGTGTGGTCCTTCCTCTACCCGCGAGCGGCCGCGGTGTGCGCCCGGGCCGCCCTCCAGGCGGCCTCGATGCACTGGAACGCCTCGTGGTATCCGTGGCGGAAACCGGCGATCGGGATGGAGTGGACGCCGTCCCGCTCGAGCACCACGTAGTGCACGGCCCCGCCGCCGCTGCGCGGCCGTGCCTGCACGTGCACGGCCGTGATGTCGCCGAACGGCACCGCGTACCGCCGCCAGCCGTACCGCAGTGCCACACCCTCGGCGGTCACCTCGATGCTGCCCCGGCGCGCCAGGTGCGCGAGCCCGATCACCAGGCACACACTGAGCAGCAGCAGCGGCGGCAGCAGGCCGCGCTCCGGACCGTACAGCACCGCCAGCAGCGCGGCCAGCACGGCGATGGGCGCACCCGCCAGCGGCGCCAGCAGCGGGATGGTGCACGGCACCGGCCGGGGCCGGGGCTGCATGTGGTCGATGATGTAGCTCTGCACCGCCGCGAACGCCTCGAGCTCCGGCCGCAGCACGAGCAGACGTCGCCCGCTCTCCGCGTACACATCCATGCGCTGCCTGAGCGGCCGGATGTCCACGCGGCTCACAGCGCTCCAGGGCACCAGCTCGCCGCCGGCGCTGCCCAGGCCGGCATGCGCCATGCGCACCCGGCCGGCCATGGTGCGCGCGGCGTCCGCGGCATGCAGTGCAGCCGCCAGGAACACGGCGGTGAACACCAGCAGCTGGCCGCGCTCGACCAGGTCCAGGCCGGAGGCGAGCTGCACGCCGACCGCGGCCGTGGCCATCGCGCCGGTGACCGCCGCCGCGGCCGCGTAGGACCAGCGCGCTTTCGCGGGGTAGCGGTAGGTGCGCTCCGCGGGCGGGACCGTGGCTTCGTTCATGGCCGGCTAAGATAGGCCGTGGTCCGCATGGCTGCGACCCGGCTTCGGGGTCATACTTCACGGCGTTGGCAACGGCGGAACCGGCCGGACGGCCAGGAAGGACGAACCCGCTCGAAATGGCAATGGACGACCCGGTACCGACCACTGCGCCGACCGGGCGGCCGCGGCTCGCGGTCGCGCAGCTGTTCGTCTACCCGCTGAAGTCCGCGCGGGGGTTCTCGCCTGCCGCCTGGCCGGTGGACGGTCTGGGCCTGGCCTGGGACCGCCACTGGCTGGTGGCCCGGCCGGATGGTGCGGTCCTGACCCAGCGCGAGGAGCCCCGCCTGGCCCTGCTGGAGTCGGCCCTCGGCGCGGGCTGCCTGGCGATCGCCGCCCCGTCAGGCCCGGTGCTCGAGGTGCCGCTCGAGCCGCCTGCGGACCCCGAGCCGTGCGACGTGCGCATCTTCGGCGCGCCCGTGACCGGTGCGCTGGTTTCGCCTGACGCCGACGCCTGGCTGAGCCGCTTCCTGGGCTACCCGGCGCGTCTGGTCCGGGTGCACGATGAGCGGCGGGTGAATGCGAAATACGCGGTTTCGGACCGGGACCGCACCGGCTTCGCCGATGCCTTCCCGATCCTGGTGATCGGCGCGGGCTCGCTGGCCGACCTCAACGCGCGGCTGGAGCGGCCGGTGCCCGCGGATCGGTTCCGTCCCAACATCGTGATCGCCGGCGCGCCGGCCTGGGCGGAGGATGGCTGGCGCCGGATCCGGGCGGGGGAGCTGGAGCTGGCGCTGGTGAAGCCCTGCGCGCGCTGCGTGATCGTCACCACCGACCAGCAGACGGGCGCCCGCGGCGCCAGCCATCCGCGCACGCTCGCAACCTACCGCCGCGCCGGCCGCGACCGGATTCTGTTCGGGCAGAATGCCATCCAGCTCGGCACCGGGTTGCTCCGGGCGGGAGATCCGGTGACGGTGCTGGATCCGGCCGGCAAGTGACGGCCCGCGGCAGCGGGAAGAGTCAAGCACCGGGTATTCCGCCGGAGCCCGGCAGACGCGATCATTCCGAGCCATGCGCTACGAGAAGCCGAAGTACGAGTTCCCGATCGACTGGCAGGACTGGTGCACGGGGGCCGGCCAGCCCGCGGGCATCTGGTGGCTGGACGGCCGCACCTTCTTCGCGGGCTTCGGCTCGCTGGCCGAGGCACGGCTCGCGGAGGCCGGCGCTTTCCACGTGGCCACACTGCAGTTCGAAGGCGACGTCAGCGATTCCCGCCAGCGCGGCCGGACCATCGATCCCGTGCGGCCGAGCGCGTTGCTGCGCCTGCTCGGGTCCGCCGCCTGACGGCCTCGCTCCGGGAGCCGGGCAGCCAAAAGGCCGCCGGAGCGCAGCGCGCCCGACGGCCCGGCCGCTAGCCACCCTCGAGCGCGACCCCGGCTCGGGGCCTCGCGCCGCGGCGGTCTAGCCCCTGATCTTCCCGATCACCGCCTCGAGCAGCTGGCGTTCGTGCTTCAACCCCTCGCGGAAATCCTGGTTGTCGGTGTCCACGATCTCCATCCGCAGATCCGACACGTAGACCTCGAGCGCGTGCTTCAGGGTTTTGCCCTCTTCGGGCGTCAGCTCGATGTGCATGCCTTCGTCCCCCGGGATGAGTTGCGCGCGCTGCAAGGTGTGGGGAAGAGGGGCGTTCGTCCAGAGGTAGGCGGGGTGCCACGTCGGGAGCGAAGGTCGCCGACGCTCGACAGCGCCTGTCTAGGCCAGGTTTCGCACGAAACGAACGAGGGTCGCGGTTGCGGAGCCGCGACCCTCGAATCATGGCGTGTGTGGCAGGCTACCGATGTATGATCGGATCCGGGTTCAAGTCCTGATCGCAGCTCGCTGTTCCATCAGCATGGGGTGTGCCCAGCAACAGCACGCCTGCCGCGTGCGGCGCTGCCATGGAAGTGCCGCTCATGGTCCTGGTCCCACCACCCTTGTACAGTGAAAGAACACTGACGCCCGGCGCGGCAAAATCGACCGGCGGATTGCCCCAGTTCGACCAGTAGGGCATGCAGTCATTGCTGTCGATGGCGGAGATGGTGTAGATGTGGGTGCAGTTCAAGCGGGCGGGCGTGAAGTAGTTGGCGTTTTCACCGATGTTGCCCGCTGCCAGCGCGAACACGACATTGGCGGATGCATCCTGTATGGCCTTCTCGAGAGTGGTGTTGCTGCCGCTCCCGCCGAGCGACATGTTGGCCACGTCACCCGAATGCCCATTGCCTTTCACGTAGTCAACGCCCGCCACAATGTCGGACCAGGTGCCGCTGCCCGCATTGTTGAGCACGCGGACGGCACAGACGGTCGCACCCGCAGCAACGCCCACGACGCCAATGGTGTTGTTCTTCGCGGCGATGATGCCAGCGACGTGTGTGCCATGCCCGTTGCCGTCATCGGGCGAGCTGCCGGTCGAGAAGTTGGCACTGCACGCGAGGCCCACGTTCAGATCGGGGTGATCGAGGTCGATACCCGTATCGATGATCCACGCGGTCTTGCCGGTTCCATCGGCTGAGCCACCTACCCGCGTGATTCCCCAAGGCGTCTTCTGGCCGCCACCCCCGCCCCCGCCGGGTGCCTTATCGATGATCGGCAGGATCAGCGAGACCGGCCCATCCATCTCCACGATCAGCACGCGCGGGTCCGCCTTGATGGCGGCGACGCGCGCTTCCGGCACGACGGCGGTGAAGCCGCGGGCCGCGAAATGCCTGACCCTGCGGATGGTCAGGCCATGATTGCGGGCCAGCTCCGCGGTCGTGGCGTCAACGGGCACACCGTCCCGGAACGTCACCATGTAGATCGGGGCGGCGGCGGAAACCGCTGCTTGTGGCTGCAGGGCGGCGTCGGGCGCGCTGGGCGTCTCGGCGCACGCGGACAGCAGCACGAGGGCCGCGGCCGCGAAGGGTAGCGAGCGACGCATGGAACGGACCTCCTGAAGGCGGTGACGCAGGTTCAGGCTGAGACTCGGTCTGGCAAGCGCCGGCGGTGCGCACCCGCCGGCTCGCGATTCGTTATGTAATGCGGGCGCCGCGCAGGCGCAACGATGCGCGCGGGGCGTGTTTCGAAGAGAAACAGAAACGGCAGACGTCGCCTACGGCGCGCTGCCCGCTTTCGACGCACCTGCGGGCTGCAGCCAGTGCTCGAACCACTGGCGGATGCGCGCCAGGCGGTCCACCAGCAGCCACGGCTCGCCCGTCCGCGACAGGTCGTGCGTGGAGCGGGGATAGCGCACGAACGCGACCGGCACGCCCTGCTTCTCGAGCGCCATGAACCACTGCTCCGCGTCCGCCGCGGGCGTGCGGTAGTCCTCCTCGGACTGCACGATCAGCGTGGGCGTGCGCACGCTGGCCACGTGGGTGATGGGCGAGAGCTCGGTGTAGAGCTTCGGGTTCTCCCACGGCTTGCCGTAGAACTCGAACTCGGTCAGCCCCTGCGCGTCCGACGCGCCGTACCACGAGTGCCAGTTGGCGATCATGCGATCGGCCTCGGCGGCCTTGAAGCGACGGGTGCGCGTGGTCACCCACGCGGTCATGAAGCCGCCGTACGAGCCGCCGGTGACACCCATGCGCGTCGAATCGACGTCCGGCCGGCGGGCGGCGCTGTCCACGGCCTGCATCAGGTCCTGGTAGTCCTCCATGCCCCAGCGGCCGCGCGTGCTGTAGGTGAAGTCCGCGCCGTACCCCGATGACCCGCGCGGGTTGGTGAACAGCACCCACATGCCCGCGCCCGTCAGGTTGTGGAACTCGTCGAACCAGTTCTCGCCGTACGCGCTGTGCGGGCCGCCGTGGATGTAGAGCACGAGCGGGTAGCGCTTCCCGGGCTCGTAACCGTACGGCCGCTGCAGCCACGCCTCGATTTCGACGCCGCCCGCGCCCGTGAACGTGAACCGCTCCGCGGTCGGCCACGTGATCTCGCGGTTGAGCGCGTCATTGAAGCCGGTCAGCCGGCGCTCGCCGCTGCCATCGGCGTTGGCCACGAACAGCTCGGTGGGCTCGCTGATGCTGGTGCCCACGAAGGCGACGTACCGGCCGCGCGCGTCCGTGCTCATGCCGTTGATGCGCCGCCGTCCGCCGAGTACCTGCGTCCGTTTCCCGTCCGGTGTGACGCGGAACACGCCATCGCTGCCGCCCACGCTGGCCTCGAGCAGGATGTCGCCGCCGGGCAGGAACTGGAACGTGCCGGGCTCGTACTGCCAGCCTGCCAGCAGGTCGCGAGGCGCGCCGCCGGCGGCCGCGATCACGTACAGCTTGCTCTGCGCGGTGCGGCCCGCGCTCGCCACGAACACCAGC
>VEPF01000383.1:0-4335 GCA_012027055.1 Gemmatimonadota bacterium
CACCCGCCCCACGCGCCTGCCCCCGCCGGCGCTCAGCGACGGGCCGCACCTGTCGTACGCCATCCAGTGGTTCGGCTTCGCGATCATCGGCCTCTTGGGCTGGCTCGCCGTGTTCCGCCGCGGCCGCCGCCCGCGCGCTGCTCCCGAGGCCGGGGCGCTGCGCCGCCTTCTTCTCGGGCTCGCGCTGGGACTCGCGCTCGCGCCCGCGGCCGCCCGTGCGCAACTCCGCCCGCTCGCCCCGGCGGACTGGCGCCTCTTCGACCGCGAGACGGGCCTGATCGTGGCCGCAGGGGGCGGCGTGCTCTGGAATCAGCCGCTTCCGCTGGCGGGCACGCGCGCCACCCTGCAGGAGCTCGGCAGCTACCAGATCCTGTGGCGCTCCGGCCGGTTCGGCATGGACCTCTCCGGCGTCGCCATCTGGCGGGCGCACGAGCACACCGTCACGCGCCCGCCCGATCCCGCGGTGCACCCCGCATCCGGGGGTGTACGCAGCGATGCCGGCCCCTTCATCGCCGCCACCGTCCTGCGCCTCTCGCCCGAGCGCTGGCCCACCGACGTCATGATTCGGTTCGGGGCTCGCATCCCCACCACCAGCGATGAGTCCGGCCTGGAGCGCGACCGCACCGACTGGTTCGCCCTGGGCGGCGCCCGCTGGCGCAGGGGTCCGTGGCAGCTGGCCGGCGAGGCGGGCGTGGGCATCAATGGCGCACGGCCGGCCAACTACCCGCAGTCGGACGCCCTGCTCTATTCCGCCAGCGTGCTGCGCCAACGGGGCGCGCTCGCCCTGTACACCGCGGTGACCGGCCAGCTCGATGGACTCCATGGGAGCGTGCGGGGCAACGAGGACAAGGCCGAGCTGCGCACCGGCCTGCGCCTGGGCCGTCGCTGGTGGGTGCAGACCACCTGGGTGCGCGGCCTGTCCCACACCTCGCCCGACCACGGCATTCTGCTGCTCGCCGGTGCCGCCATCGGCTGCCGCACCGACTGCCTGCCCTTCAACTGAGCCACCCGATGACCAGCGCCCCCCTGGTGCAGATCGCGTATCCCGACTGGGTGCACGAGCACATCGACTGGCAGACTCCCGTCGCCGGCGAGCTGGACCGCATGCGCCTCGCGCTCGCGCTCGCCCGCCAGAACGTGCTGCACGGGCGCGGCGGCCCGTTCGGCGCCGCCATCTTCGAGGCCGCGAGCGGCCGCCTGGTGTCGGTCGGCGTCAACCTGGTGGTGCCGCTCCACAATTCCGTGCTGCACGCCGAGATCGTGGCGTTCATGATGGCCGAGGCCGCACTCGGCAGTTTCACGCTGGGCGCGGAGGGCGCCCCGGCCCACGTCCTGTACACGTCCTGCGAGCCGTGCGCCATGTGCCTGGGCGCCACGCTCTGGGCCGGCGTCGCGCGCGTGGTCTGGTCCGCCACCCGCGAAGACGCCCGCCTGCTCGAGTTCGATGAGGGCCCGGTGTTCCCGCAGTCCTACCGGTACCTGCAGGAGCGAGGTCTGGAGTTCGAGGGCGGCGTGCTGCGCGCGGAGGGCCGGGCGGTGCTGCAGCTCTACCGGGACCGCGGCGGCATCATCTACAACGGCTGAGCCATGGGCGCTACCGCGCGGGTCCTGATCGGCCTCATCGCCGGGCTGGCCGCCGGCGCGCTGCTCGCCGCGTTCGCCCCCGGCACCGCGCCGGCAATCGCGGCCTGGGTCGAGCCGGTCGGCCTGCTCTGGGTCAACGCCCTGCGCATGACCGTGATCCCGCTGGTGTTCGCCGGGCTCGTGGTGGGCGCGGCCAGTGCGCACGGCGCCGGCTCCATTGGCCGCCTGGGAGCGCGCGCCCTCGGCATCTTCCTGGCCCTGCTCGCCGCCGCCGCCGCCTTCACGGTGCTGGTCGCACCGGCGCTGTTCGCGCTGCTGCCCATCGACCCCGCAGCCGCTGCCGGGCTCCAGGCCAGCGCGCGGAGCGCGGCCGAGCTGCCCGCCCCGCAGGGCATCCCGGACATCGGCGCCTGGCTCGTGGCGCTGGTGCCCCCGACCCCGATCAAGGCCGCGGCCGATGGCAGCCTGCTCCCGCTCATCGTCTTCGCGGTCTGCTTCGGGATCGCCACCACGCGGGTGCCGGCCGAGGCGCGCGCCGCCGTGCGCGGCTTCTTCCACGGCGTCTTCGAGGCCATGCTGGCGCTGGTGCGCTGGGTGCTCGCGCTCGCGCCCTGGGGCGTGGCCGCGCTCGCGCTCCCGCTCGCTACTCGCCTCGGCATCGCCGCCGCCGGCGCGGTCGGCTACTACATCCTGGTCGTCTCCGCGATCTCCGGTCTGTTCATCGCGCTGCTCTACCCCATCGTGCGCGCCACGACGCCCGTCGGCCTCAGCGCGTTCGCGCGCGGCGCCGCTCCCGCCCAGGCCGTGGCCTTCAGCGCCCGTTCCTCCCTGGCCTCCCTGCCCGCCATGATCGAGGGCGGCGAGCGTCACCTGGACTTCCCCGCCCCCATCGTCCAGTTCTTCCTGCCGCTCTCCGCCAGCACGTTCCGGCTGGGCGGAGCCATCGGCATTACCGCCGGCACGCTCTTCGTGGCGCACCTCTACGGCGTCGAACTGGCACCCGCCCAGCTCGCCACCATCGCGCTCACTGCCGTGCTCCTCACCTTCTCCATCCCCGGCGTCCCCGGCGGGGCCATCCTGGTCATGATGCCGGTCCTGGTGGCCGTGGGACTGCCCCCGCAAGCCGCCGGCATCCTTCTCGGGGTCGATACCGTGCCGGACATGTTCCGCACTACCGCCAACGTGACCGGCACCATGGCAGCCGCCACCATCCTGGCGGAGCGCGAGCCCCGCCCCCCGGCGGCCGGCGAGGCCGCGCCCGGGCCCCCGTCTCCTGCCGACGCTCCGGACCGGCGCGCCGGGATTCGTTGAAGTCCCGGTGCCTCGACGGTATCGTTGGTAACCATGGCACGACCCCGATTCTGGGCACAGCCGAGCTGGGAAGTCGTCCGCATGGCTCCCAACCGCTGGCGCCAGCTCAGCCCCCCGCAGCTGCTCGCCGGGTCGTTCATCCTCCTGATCGCCGGGGGCACGCTCGGACTCCGGCTCTTGCCCGGTCTCTACACCGGCCCCCGCCTGGGCTGGATCGACGCGCTCTTCACCGCCACCAGCGCCGTCTGCGTGACCGGCCTCACCGTGGTGGACACCGCCACCTATTTTACCTGGCTCGGCCAGGCCTGGGTGCTCCTGCTCATCCAGCTCGGCGGCCTGGGCATCATCACTTTCACCACGCTCGTCATCCTGGCCCTCGGCCGCCGTCTCTCGCTCGAGCACGAGACCGTGACCTCCGCCACGGCCAGCATCGCCCCGATCGTCAACTACCGGCACTTGGCCCGTGCCATCGTGGTGTTTACGTTCGCCGTCGAGGCGCTGGGCGCGGCCCTGCTCATGCTGTACTGGCTGCCCGAGTACGGCGCCGTCGGCGCGTGGCACGCGCTCTTCCACGCGGTCAGCGCCTTCTGCAACGCCGGCTTCTCCACGTTCAGCCGCAACCTGATGGACTTCCAGCTCCAGCCCGGGGTGCTGCTCACCATTGCCGCGCTCATCGTGATCGGCGGCATCGGCTTCGTGACCATGGACGAGCTGTATCTCCGGCGCCGGCTGCAGCGCGACCGGCGCACGCTCCGGCGCTTCGGCGGGATCATTCCCCGGCTCTCGCTGCACACCCGCTTCGTGCTGGTCACCACGGCGGCGCTGATCGTCGGCGGCTGGGTGCTGCTGCTGATCTTCGAGTGGCAGGTGTCGCTGCACGAACTGCCGGTCTGGGCCAAGGCCGTCAACGCGTTGTTCATGAGCATCACCCCGCGCACTGCCGGCTTCAACAGCGTCGACTACTCCCAGGTCTCGGATCCCGGCAACTTCCTGACCGTGCTGCTCATGGCCATCGGCGGCTCGCCCGGGTCCACCGCCGGCGGCCTCAAGACCACCACTTTCGCGCTCATCGGGCTGCTGGCGTGGGCCCGCCTGCGCGGCCGGACCACCGTGGATGCCGCGGGCCGAACCGTCCCGGAGGAGACCATCCAGCGCGCGGTCGGGCTGTTCGTGATCTGCTTCGCGATCATCACCATCGGCGTGTTCCTGCTGTTGCTCACCGAAATCGGGCGGCTGCCGAGCGGGCACGGCGCGCACGGACTGCTGCCCTACATGTTCGAGGCGACCAGTGCCTTCAACACCGTGGGCCTGTCCATGAACGTCACGCCGGAACTGACGCCCGCCGGCCGCATTATCGGCGTGATCCTGATGTATCTGGGCCGCATCGGCCCGCTCACCTTCGCGGCCGCGATAGCGAAGCCGCGCGCGGCCGGGCCCGGT
>VEPF01000383.1:4345-12633 GCA_012027055.1 Gemmatimonadota bacterium
GGTGGGGCCCCCGCGACAACCTCATGGAGTGGCGATGAAACGCTATATCGTGATCGGTCTCGGCAATTTCGGGTCGGGCGTGGCCGAGGCGTTGCACGCGGCCGGCCATGAAGTCATCGCGCTCGATGTGGACGAGGCCGCCGTCGAGCGGGTCTCCTCGTTCGTGTCGCGGGCCGCGCTCGCGGATGGCCGCGATCCCAAGATCCTCGAACGCCTCGGCGCCGCCGAAGCCGACGCGGCCGTCATCAGTACCGGCGATGACCTCACCGCCAGCGTCCTGACCACGCTCACCCTGCGCGACGTGGGTGTGCATGAGATCTACGTCAAGGTGATCTCGCGCGAGCACGCCCGCGTCATGGAGAAGCTGGGCGTGACCGAGACCGTGTTCCCGGAACGCGAGTCGGCGCTGCGCCTGGGCCGCCGCATCTCCAATCGTTCCGTGCTCAACTACGTCCAGCTCGGCACGGAGCTGGCCGTGCAGGAGATGGCCGTGCCCGACAGCTGGGTGGGGAAGTCGCTCCGCGACTTGGAGCTGCCCCGCCGCCATCGCGTCTCCGTGATCGCGGTGCACGACGTGCTGACCGACGCCATGGCGCCCATCCCCGATGCCGACGCGCCGCTCAAGGAATCCGATACCCTGCTGATCGCCGGGCGCGACGAGCACCTGGCCAGGGTGGCGCAGATCAGGTAGCAGCCCCAACCACCAGACACAGGACGGCGCAGATGCCCCGGCTCCGAGTGTTCCTCCCGGCAGTCCTGTCCTTCCTGCTGGCCTCCGGCGCGAGCGCCCAGGCCGGTCCCGGCAAGCCGCTCGATCACGGTGTCTACGGCTACTGGAACCGGATCAGCGGCCAGGCCCTCTCGCACGACGGCGCGTGGGCGCTCTACGAGGTCGAGGCCGACAGCGTGGACGCAACCCTCCACATCGCAGGTCTCAACGGCGGCACCGCGCAGCACATCGCGCGCGGCGACAACGGTGAGTTCACCGCCGATGCCCGGTTCGCCATCTTCCTGCTGAAGCCGGCCAAGCAGGCCGTACGGCAGGCCAGGCTGGACAAGAAGAAGCCCGAGGAGTTGCCGACCGATTCCCTGGGTATCCTGGACCTCGGCAGCGGCATGATCACGCGCATCGCACGCGTGAAGAGCTTCAAGCTACCCCGCCGCTCCGGCGCCTATCTCGCGTATCAGCTGGTCAAGCCTGAAGCGAAGCCTGACTCCGCCGGCCCGGATTCCGCCCGGGCTGCACCGGGCGCGCAGCCGCCGAAGCCGGCCGCCGAGCCCGGCAGGCAGCCGGAACCCGCCCCCGGCACCGCGGCCGCCCCGGCAGCGCAGGCGAAGAAGAAGGATGAGCCGAAGCGCGAGGAAGGGACCGAGCTGGTGCTCCGCACCCTGGCCACCGGCGAGGAACGCCGGATCGCGGACGTCGTCTGGTACGGCTTCACCGAGGATGGCACCCGGCTGGTCTACACCGCCGGCAACAAGGCCGGAACGGCCGAAGGCGCGTTCGAGCTCGCTACCCGCCGCGGCGCGCAGACGCCGACGCTGCTGCTGGGCAAGGGGAACTACCTCACGCCCGGCGTGGACAAGGCGGGCCGCCAGGTGGCCTTCCTCGCCAACACCGCCGACTTCACGGCGGAGCGGCCGGAGTTCACGCTCTACTACTGGGACGGCAGGGCCGCGGCGGCCGCGCCCGTCGCGGACGCCCGGACGCCCGGCGTGCCCGAAGGCTGGTGGGTGAGCGAAAACGGGTCGGTGTCGTTTTCGGAGAGCGGGGCACGCCTCTTCTTCGGGACGGCGCCGAAGCCCGCGCCCCCGCCCGCCGACACCGCGCTCAGCGATGAGCAGGTCAAGGTCGATGTCTGGCACTGGCAGGACCCGCTCATCCAGCCCATGCAGCTGAGCCAGCTGGAGCAGGAGAAGAAGCGCACCTACCTGGCCGCGTACGATTTCCAGGGCCGGCGCGCCGTGCAGCTCGCCACGCGCGACATCCCTGACATCGAAGTTGCCAACCGTGGTGATGGCACGATTGCCCTCGGTGCCTCCGGCCTGCCCTACCAGATCGCCACGCAGTGGGGCGAGGACGGCACCGACTTCTATCTCGTGGACGTGGCCACCGGTCGGGCCACCCGGGTCATCGAGTACCTCTCCGGACGTGCCCAGCTTTCGCCGGAAGGACGCTGGCTCACCTGGTACGACCGCCAGCAGCGCCAGTGGCTCGCGCTCGACACGCGCACCCGCCAGCAGCGCGTGGTTTCCGCGGGACTGCCGCCCGTCTTCGATGAGCAGCATGACACGCCGGACCTGCCGACGGCATACGGCAGCGCCGGCTGGACCCTGAACGATGACCTGTTCCTCATCTACGACCGCCACGACCTGTGGGCCGTCGATCCCACCGGCAGGCGCGCTCCGGCCAATGTGACCGATGGCGAGGGCCGGAAGCAGAACCTGCGCTTCCGCTACGTTCGCCTCGACCCCGAGGAGCGCGCCATCGATCCGTCCCGGGACCTGCTGCTCCGCGCTTTCCAGTTATGGACCAAGCAGGCGGGTTTCTACCGCGATCGAATGGCGGCTGGCGCGGCCCCGGTGCAGCTGCTCATGGCCGAGAAGTCCTTCGGACAGCCGACGCGGGCGCGGGACGCGGATGTGCTGCTCGTGACCCGCGGCGATTTCCGCGAGTTCCCCGATCTCTGGGTCACCGAGCCGTCCTTCCGGAAGTTCACCCGGCTGAGCGACGCCAATCCGCAGCAGCAGCAGTATTCCTGGGGCACGGCCGAGCTCGTGACCTGGCGCAGCGGTGACGGCGAGCTGCTCCAGGGTGTGCTCTACAAGCCGGACGGGTTCGACCCCGCGAAGCGGTACCCGATGATGGTCTACTTCTACGAGCGGATGTCGGATGGGCTGTACAGCCACGTCGTGCCCGCCGCCGGCAGCTCCAGCATCAATACCACGTTCTACGTCAGCCGCGGGTACCTGGTCTTCAACCCCGACATCCCGTACCGCACCGGCTACCCCGGCGAGAGCGCGCTCAAGGCCGTGATCCCGGGCGTGCTCGAGCTCATCGACCAGGGCTTCGTGGACGAGCGGCACATCGGGGTGCAGGGCCACAGCTGGGGCGGCTACCAGATCGCCTACCTGGTCACCAAGACCGACATCTTCGCCGCCGCCGAGGCGGGTGCCCCCGTCGCCAACATGACCAGCGCGTACGGCGGCATCCGCTGGGAGTCCGGCATGAGCCGCCAGTTCCAGTACGAGAAGACCCAGAGCCGGATCGGCGGCACGCTCTGGAACGCTCCGCTCCACTTCATCGAGAACTCGCCGATCTTCTGGGCGGACAAGGTGCAAACGCCCTTGCTCATGATGCACAACGACGCGGATGGCGCGGTCCCGTGGCAGCAGGGGATCGAGTACTTCCTGGCCCTCCGCCGGCTCTCCAAGCCGGTCTGGATGCTGAACTACAACGGCGAGGCGCACGGCCTCCGCAAGCCGCAGAACCGCTACGACTGGACCGTCCGGCTGCAGCAGTTCTTCGACCACTACCTGCTGGGCGCCCCCGCCCCCGTGTGGCTCTCCCGGGGCGTGCCGGCCCTGCAGAAGGGGAAGACGCTCGGCCTGGAGCTGGCTGCGACGACTCCGCCGGAGCGTCCCGTCAGTCGGTAGCACCCGGCCCGGGTCCGGGCGGCGCGCGGTGGTTCCTCCGCCGCGCGCTGCCCGGCCGGGGGCGCCCCTGGCCGCGTGCCAGCGTCCCGACCTTCGGCCACCATCCGGGCGGCTCCGCCCCGGGTGCGCGCGGGCCCGGAACCGAGAGGAAGCAGAAGATGGAGTTCTATTTCGCCGGAACGGGTGACGATGTGCGGGCCGAACGCCTGCTCGCCGGACTGCAACCCGTCCTGGAGCGGCACGGTCACCGGCGCGTGGACACCTCCGAGGCCGCGTCCCTGGTCTTCCACCCCTTCCCCGCCAAGCACCCTCGCTCTTTCCGGCGCCAGAACTCCGGGATGTTCCTGGTGGGCATCACCACGCTGGGCGGCTTCGACGACCCCATTGCGGCCCTCTATCCGCGCCTGGTCCGCTCGCTCTCGAACCTGGTGGTGTCACTCACGCCCGAGGGGAAGCACGACATCGGCGATGTGCACCTGGTTACCCTCGAGCAGGGACACGTGCGTCTCCCCGCCCACGGGCTCTCGGACGCCTTCTACGAGGAGTTTTACCGCCGGCTCGAGCCGCTCGCGACTTCCCGGCTGGTGGTCAACAACATCTTCGAGCCGGACCTGGAACCCGAGCTCTGGGCGGGCGACGAACGGACTCGCGGCATCGGGCAGGCCGGCCGCTTCCTGGCCGAGCTCGATCTGCTGCCCGCCGTGTTCCCCATCGAGGACGTGCTCTCCCCCCGGGAGCTGCGCCAGCTCAAGAAGCTCTATGGCATCGGCGGCCTGAGCTACGGCAACTTCAGCGCGCGCCTCGATGACCGGCGCTTCTGGATGAGCGCCAGCGGCGTGGACAAGTCGCGGCTCGAGATCATCGGGCGCGACATCCTGCTCGTCAAAGGCTACGACGCCGACCGCAACGCCATCCTGCTCAGCGTCCCGCCGAACGTCGAGCCGCGGCGCGTGTCCGTCGATGCCATCGAGCACTGGATGATCTACCGCGAGAACCCGGGCGTGCGCGCCATCCTGCACGTGCACGCCTGGACCGATGGCATCCGCTCCACCGAGGTGACCTACCCCTGCGGCACCTATGAGATGGGCCGGGCCGTGGCCGACCTGATCCGGACCTCGCCCGACCCCGTGCACAGCATCATCGGCCTCAAGAACCACGGCGTCACCGTCACCGGTGACTCCATGGAAGAGATCCTGGCTCGGGTGACGGGGCGGCTGACGCGCAGCGTGCCCATGACCTGAGCAAGGACCAGGCACCAGGCGCCAAGACCTTTCTTCTTCTTGGCGCTTGGCCCTTGGCCCTTGGCTCTCACGCAGTTACGTCGACCAGCCCTCCCGCCGTGAACAGCAGCAGCCTTTCGATCACCGGCTCTCCGGTCAGCCGCTCCCAGATCCGGCCGTACAGCCGCACCTGGCTCTGGTAGCGACGCATCAGCGCCACCGGGATCCCGGTGCCTTCCGCGTCGCTCTTGTAGTCCACGATGGTCCAGCCCGCTCGCTCGCGGAACGCCAGGTCGATGCGGCCATCGATCAGCTCCCGGGGCGCCGCGTCGGCAGCGGGCGTGGCCTCCCCCGCCAGTGCGGCCCATTCCGTCGCGCTCACCGCGACCGCGAACGGCACCTCCGTCAGTCGGACATCGGCGGCCAGCGCTCGTTGCCACACCCGGGAAGCGCGCACCGCGGCCACCACCGCCAGCAGCTCCGCGAGCTCGGTGGGCTCGCCCAGGGCGTCCGTCGGTCGCTCTGCCGCAATCAGCCAGCCCCGGCCGAGTGCCCGCAACTGGTCCGGGCTCGCGCCGCCCAGCGCGGCCTCGAGCGCCTCATGCACGATGCTGCCCCACTCGGTGCCCCGTTCGTGCCGCGCGCGCAGCAGCTCGGGATCGCTGCCCGATAACGGCTCCGCGTCTGCCGGCGCGGACAGCTCGGGTGCGGCCGCCTCGACGCTCCATTGCTTCCGCGCCGTCACGGACGCGACCCTGTAGCCCGGCCGCGCGGCTGCCGTTCTCGCCTGCGCGATCGTCTCGATCTCCGCCCGTACTGCCGCGGCCGGGCGCGTCAGCTGACTGCGGCTGCGATCGCCCGGCGGGGGCAGCTCCAGGCGGGTGCCGTGCTGCCGCAGCCAGTCGTGAAAGGAGTGCCACAGCGAGCGGCTGCGCGGACTGGCGGCCATGCCCACCACCAGCTCGTCGCCGGCGCGCGTCGCGGCCACGTAGAGCAGCCGCTCGTTTTCCGCGCGCAGGAACTCCCGCTCCAGCTCGGCGTGCTGGTCCCAGTCGGGTGGCTGTGCCACCACCGCCGGGCGGCCCTGGTGGTCCGTGGTCACCCGGGTGTAGCCGACCGCGTCACCCTCCGCGTCCCGCACCACCCGCCACTCGGGCTCGCGCACCCACTCGCCGAACGGATGCGCCAGCACCACCACCGGCGCTTCCAGGCCCTTCGCCTTGTGCAGGTTCATCACCCGGACCACATCGGTGCGGCCCGGCTCCAGCGGCGCCTCGCTCTCGTCCTCGTCGAGCGCCGCATCCAGCGCGGCTAGCGCCCCGGCGATCGATGAGTCCCCGGCACTGCTCGCCGCCCGCACCGCCGCGTGCGCGAACAGCATGGCCCCCGCTCGCGTCTGGCCCAGGTCTCCCGCCGCGGCCAGCGGCACCAGCGCCAGGTCCGAAGTGATCCGCTCCAGCGCCAGGTCCGCCGGCTCGGCTCTGGTCCACTGCCAGAATCGGTGCAGCACCGCCAGCGCCCGTTCCACGTCCGTCTCCGCCGCCTCCCAGGCGCGCGTGAACGAGAACGGCTCCCGCACCGGCGCCTCGCCCGGCGGCGCCCACTTCTCGACGTGCTGCGTGAGCTGCTCGTAGTCCAGGCCGAAGAACAGCCCCACCAGCACCGCCACGCCCAGGACCGGGTCGCCCGGATCCGCCAGCGCCCGCAGCAGCAGCCGCAGCTCCCGCAGGTAGCCATCTTCGCCCACGCCCGCGCCCGTGACCTGCACCGGGATGTTGCGCTGCTCCAGCGCGGCCGCGTACGTGCCCAGCCGCTTCGTGGTCGGCGTGAGCACCAGGAACTCCCCCGCGCTCCGCTCGCCCCGGTCGATCCGCTCCCGGATCCACGTGGCCACCCGCTCCGCATCCTGTAGCGCCAGCCGGTCCACCGGCGAGTGCACGGGATCGTCCAGCTCGTACCAGAAGACCCCCTGCGTCGCCTGGTAGTCCGCGGGCCGGGGCCGTACCAGCATGGGCGCGAACCCCGCCTGCGCCTGGGTGGCTGCGGGCGGGAAGCGCGGCCGGAAGCTCTGGTTGACGAATTCCTCGACCGCCTGCCCCGACCGGAAGTTCGTCACCAGCTCCAGCACCGCGCCGAATTCCCCGAAGCGCGCCTTGACCCGCGTGTACAGCGCCATGTCCGCGCGCCGGAAACGGTAGATGCTCTGCTTGGGATCGCCCACCACGAACAGCGCGCCCGGACGCGGCACCACCGTGCGCCAGCTCTCCGTCGTTGGTTCGGACGCCAGCAGGAACAGTACTTCCGCCTGCACCGGGTCCGTGTCCTGGAACTCATCGACCAGCAGGAAGCGGTAACGCTCGCCCAGCTCGCGGCGCGCTGCCTGACTCCCGCCGAGCAGCCGGGCCGCGAACGTGAGCAGGTCCTGGAAGTTGAGCGTGCCCGCGCGCAGCCGCTCCCGCTCGCACGCGCGCGCCGCCCGCTGCGCGAACCCGAGCGCGTACGGGTAGCGGAACGCCCACCAGCGCCGGCGCAGCTGGTCCGCCGGACCACCGCCCGCGAACAGCTCCAGGAACTCGGCCTGCACCTGCTTCGCCGCCCCGCCATCCGGCCACCGGTGCTGCACCATCTTGAACGAGCCCTCGGCCAGGCCCCCGATCGCCTCCAGGAAGCGTACGTCGTCCGCCCAGCCGTGCAGCCGCCGATGGAACCGCAGCCGGCGCACCGTGCCCTGCAGCCCATCCCGCTCCGCCTCCGGCCCCAGGTGCGGCATCAGCGCCCAGGCCCGGTCCACCAGCGCCTCGATGCGATTTCGCACCCCGCTCGCGTCCGGCCGCTCACACCGCTCCGCTTCGAACCGTACGTCCGGCTGCGCCACCAGCTGCTGGAACAGCTTCTCCAGGTCCTGCGGCCGCATTCCCAGCTCGGCCAACCGCGCCAGCTCCCCGTCACCTTCCGCGGCCAGCCGCTCCAGGTGGCTCAGCCAGAACCGGTTCCGGAGCCGCTCCGCTTCCGCGCCGAGCGTTTCGCGGAACCCGGGGTCCAAGCCCGCCTCCAGCGGACGCTCGCGCAGCAGCCGCGCGCAAAACGCGTGGATCGTTCCCAGGAACGCGCGGTCGATGTCGCGCAACGCGCGGTCCAGGCGCGTGCGCTCTTCCTCCGTCGCCGCCGGGTCCCGCAGCGCCCGCTCCAGCGCTGTCTGGAACTTCTCGCGCAGCTCCGCGGCCGCCTTCCGCGTAAACGTGACCGCCGCCACCTGCTGCACTTCCGCCCGGCCCCACCGCACCAGCGCCACCATGCGGTTCACCATCGCCGTCGTCTTGCCCGCGCCCGCGCCCGCTTCCACCAGCAGGTTCGTGTCCAGGTCCGCGACGATCCGCTCCCTCGCCACCGCGTCCGGCAGCCCGGGCGGTG
>VEPF01000365.1 GCA_012027055.1 Gemmatimonadota bacterium
GGACTTACCTGGGCTACGGCTTCGACCTCACCCACAGCTGGCTGATGGGGAAGCAGCGGAACTTCTACGTGGGCGTGGGCTTCGGCCTCAAGCGGCTGGTGGGCATGGACCAGAACGCAGTCGACGAGAACGGCGACGAGCTGCTGGACTACGTGCCCACCTTCCGGATCATCAACATCGGGTACGCCTTCTAGAAGACGCACCCCCCTCGCGCCGGGATCTCGATGGTCACGAACCCGGCCTGCACCCGCGGCGGCGCGCACCCGCCCAGCGCGTCCGCCGCGGGCGAGGCCAGCCACAGGTCCGCGGCCGGCAGCCGCACCAGCGCGGGCTGCGTCCCGTTGTTCAGCGCCACCACCGTGCGGCCCCGCCGGTAGACCCAGGTCTGCTCGCCGACCAGCAGGTTCTCCATGGGCGCGCGCCGCAGCTCGGGCCGGGCCGCGCGCAGCCGCAGCAGCCGCTGCACGTGGCTCCACGTGGCCTGCTCCTCGGGCGTGCGGCCGGCGGCGTCGAACGCGCTGCGCGCATCCTCCTGCCAGCCGCCCGGGAAATCGCGCCGGTTGTCGGGGTCGTTGCCGCCCGGGAGGTTGATCTCGTCGCCGTAGTAGATGAGCGGGATGCCGCGCGCGGTGAGCTGGAACGTCAGCGCCAGCCTGAGCCCCGCGGGCGTCGCGCCGCGCTCGTTCATGAACCGGCCGACGTCGTGCAGCCCGTTCAGGGTGACCAGCGCGTCCGGGTTCGGGTAGAGCAGGTCGCGCGCGAGCATCTGCGCCACTTCCCGTAGCGACTGGCCCTCGCCGAAGGCGCGGCGGGTGGTGTAGAAGAGCGGGAAGTCGAACAGCGACTCCACTTCGTCATCGATCCCGTCGAACTGCGCGCGCCCGCCCTGGAAGAACGCGACCTGCACGGGATCCCCATCCAGCACTTCGCCGACCACGTTCACGGTCGGGTACTCGCGGTGGATGGCGTTCATCCAGTCGCGCCAGAATTCCCGCGGCACGTACGGCCAGGTGTCCTGCCGGATGCCGTCGATCCCGGCCACCCCGATCCACCAGAGCGTGTTCTGGATGAGGTAGCGCGCCACGTCCGGATCGTTCTGGTTGAGGTCGGGCAGCAGGTCGATGAACCAGCCGTCCAGCGTGGCCTGGCGCATGGCCGGCGGCGAGTAGGCGTCCTTCAGCGTCCAGGTCTGCCAGGTGTTCGCCAGGTGCTGCTCCGCGGTGCCGTTGTACCAGGTCGGGGTCGGCATGTCGGTGACCCACGGGTGGTAGGCGCTGGTGTGGTTGGCCACCATGTCCAGGATGATCTTGATGCCCAGCGCGTGCGCGTCATCCCCCAGCCGGCGCAGCTCCGCCAGGTCACCGAAGTGCTCCTCCACCGCGTAGTAGGCGATCGCGTGTTAGCCGTGATAGGCGGTCGTGGCCTGGCCGTCGTAGACCTCCTTGGTGTCCAGCGTGTTGGTGTTGTCGTAGATCGGGTTCAGCCAGATGGCGGTGATGCCCAGGTCCTTCAGGTACGGCAGCCGCTGCCGCACGCCCTGCAGGTCGCCGCCGTGATAGCGACGTCCTTTCGTCCGGTCCAGGATGCCCTGCGATACCGCCGGCTCATCGTTCGCCGGGCTCCCGTTCGCGAAGCGGTCCGGCATGATCAGGTAGATGACGTCGTCCGCATTGAAGCCCTGGAAGCGGACCGCCGGCGGGAGCGGCGCCGAGACCGCGAACGGCACCGGCGCGCTGCCGGCCGCGGTGCGCAGCGTGAGCGGGTAGCTGCCCGGCGGGGTGCCGCGCGGGATCACCACGTCCGCGAACGCATACGTGCCCGCCGGGCTCACGCCGGTGACCGTGCAGGAGAACCGCGGGCACTCGAGCCGCGCGCCCGCCAGGTGCCGGCCGCGGATGAGCAGGCGCACCGGGTTGATGGAGTGGTCCGCCCACCAGTTGGGGGGCTCTACCTTCGCGATGGTGGGCGCCTGCGCAGCGAGCGCGGTGGCGAGCAGGGACGAGCTGGCAAGCGCGACGAGCAGCGCGCGGTTCATTTCCTGACCTCCATGGCGTTCCCGAGACGATGAGCGATTCAGTTGTTGCCGGCGGCAACCAGGGCATACACCTGCGCGGAGTGCGGCGCCAGCACGGGCAGCGGCCGGTAGTCGCGCACGGCGCCGGCGTTGTCCACCGCCAACGGCGCGGCCGCGCCGCCGCCCAGCAGGGCGGTGAGCGTGTACCGGCCCGGCCGCAGGCTGGTCGCGGCTGCGGCCAGCGTCACATCGGGCTGCGGAACATCGCCCAGGTTGGCGACCACCAGCACCGCATCGTCACCCGCGTGCCGCAGGTACGCGGCCACTTCCGCCCGCCCGGTGACGAGCGGCTCGAGCACGCCCGCGGTCGCCAGCGCGGGGTGCTGCGCGCGCAGCCGGATCAGCCGGCGGTAGAGATTGAGCAGCGACGCGGTGTCGGCTTCCTGCGCGGCCACGTTCGTCCGCCGCCAGTCCGGCGCGAGCGTCTCCCAGGGCGTACCCGCCGTGAAGCCGGCGCCGGGCGCGTCCGCCCACTGCATAGGCGTGCGGATGCGCTCGTCCGGCTTGTCGCCGGTCATGCCGATCTCCTCGCCGTAATAGACGAAAGGCAGCCCCGGGAACGTGAGCAGCAGCGTCGCGGCCACGCGGGCCCGCGCCGCATCGTCGTGCAGGAACGTGAGCGTGCGGGGCTGGTCGTGGTTGCGCAGGAACGGCGACCAGCGCCACGCGGGCACCGCCGCCTGCAGCCGGAGCACGGGCGCGAGCAGGCCGCGCGCGTCGCCGCGATTCACGGCGGCCAGGATCGAGTCGGCCACCTCGAACGCGAAATGGCCGTCCAGCTGGTCCGGGTAGTAGCTCAACAGCGTGCCCGTGCTGTCGAACACCTCGCCGATGGTGAACGCGGCCGGCGCCACCTGGCGCACGTGCGCGCCGAACTCGCGGAGGAACGCGTGCGTGCCCTCGGTGTCCTGCACGCGGTCGCCCGCCTCGACCAGGAACTTGATGGCGTCCAGCCGGAAGCCGTCCGCGCCCAGGTCCTGCAGCCAGGAGTCGGCAATGCGCATGAGCTCCGCGCGCAGGTACGGGTCCTCCAGGTTGAGATCCGGCATGCCCTGCCAGAAGAAGGCGTAGTAGTACTCGTCGCGCCGCGGCGAGCGGTGCCAGCTGTTGCCGCCCCAGGGATTGCGGACGCGCGGATCGGTGGGACGGAAGCTGAACCAGTTGCGGAACGGCGACGCGGAGTCCGCGAGGGCATCCTGAAAGGCCGGGTGCTGGCTGGAGACGTGGTTCAGCACCAGGTCGATGAGCACCCGGATGCCGCGGCGGTGCGCCTCCGCGACCAGGCGGCGGAAATCGTCGTTGGTGCCGTACTCGCGATCCACGGTGTGGTAGTCGACGATGTCGTAGCCGTGATAGCTGGGCGACTCCATGATGGGCATGAGCCAGATGCAGCTCACCCCCAGGTCGCCCGTGGTCTCGGGCCGGCCGTCGTTGAGGTAGTCGAGCCGGGCGATGAGGCCGTTCAGGTCCCCCACGCCATCACCGTCACTGTCGGCGAACGAACGGACGAAGATCTCGTAGCACACGGCGTCGCGCGTCCACGCGGGCGCGTCGCGCAAGCGCGCGGGCGCGGGCGGGCTCGCCGGCGGCGCCGCAGGTGCGCGTGCGGGCGCCCGCAGCGTGGCGCATAGCAGAGCCGCGATCAGATTGGTGGTGCGGGGCACGGCTCGAATCGGTTCGTGGGGAGCGCGCGTGCTTGGCTGGTCCGAAGGTAGTGCGGCCGCCGGGCGGATGACAGGACTGGCGTGCGCCGGCGGCGACGGGCGCCGCGGGCACCGCGTGCGCGCCTGCCCGCGGGGCGGGCCGTGCTTGGCGGAATGACAAGGCCCCGAATATGTTGCACCGATCGCCGCCGGTGCGCGCCGGCGGCCGCCATCACGAACACCCTGCGAGGACTCCGGCGATGGAGAAGCCCCGTCTCACCGCTCTGCAGTTGTTCAACATGAGCTTCGGCTTCCTGGGCATCCAAATCGGCTGGGGCCTGCAGCTGGCCAACATGTCGGCGGTCTACGAGCGCCTGGGCGAGCGCCCGGACGAGGTGCCCCTGCTCTGGCTCGCGGCACCGATGACCGGGCTCATCGTGCAACCCATCATCGGCGCGCTCAGCGACCGCACCTGGAACCGGCTGGGCCGCCGGCGGCCGTACTTCCTCTCCGGCGCCATCGCCGCCTCCATCGCGCTGTTCATCATGCCGACCTCGAGTGCGCTCTGGATGGCCGCAGGCCTGCTGTGGATCCTGGACGCATCCATCAACGTGTCGATGGAGCCGTTCCGCGCCTTCGTGGCGGACAAGCTGAACGACGAACAGCGCACCGCCGGGTTCGTGCTGCAGTCGTTCATGATCGGCATCGGCGCCAGTCTGGCCAACGCGCTCCCGTATTTCTTCTCCTGGCTGGGCGTCACCGGCAGCCCGCCGAGCGGGATCCCGCTGTCCGAGCGCTACACCATCCAGGTCGGCGCGGCCGTGTTCCTGGTGTGCGTGCTGTGGACGGTCGCGACCACGCGCGAGTACCCGCCCGAGGACATGGCGGAATTCGCGCGGCAACGGCGCGAGCACCGGGGCTTCGGCCACCTGTTCGGCGAGATCGTGGCCGCCATCCGCGCCATGCCGGCCACCATGCGGCAGCTCGCGCTGGTGCAGTTCTTCACCTGGCTGGGCCTGTTCTGCATGTGGCTGTTCTTCGTGCCCGCCACCGCCCGCCACGTGTTCGGCGCCACCAACGCGCAGTCCGAGCTGTACACGCGCGGCATCGAGTGGGGCGGGCTGGTGATGGCCTTCTACTCCATCACCTGCTTCCTGGTCGCGCTCGCACTGCCCACCCTCGCCGCGCGCACCAGCCGCAAGGGCGTGCACGCCGTGGCCCTGCTGTGCGGCGCGGCCGGCCTGCTCTCCTTCTACCTGATCCGCGACCAGTACCTGCTGCTGCTCGTCATGTTCGGGGTGGGCATCGCCTGGGCATCGATCCTGTCCATGCCCTACGCCATCCTTTCGGGAGCACTGCCGCCGCAGCGCATGGGCGTCTACATGGGGGTCTTCAACTTCTTCATCGTGCTGCCCGAGATCACCGCGGCACTCGCCTTCGGACCGCTCATCCGCCTGGCCTTCGGCCGGGACAACCCCAACTCGGCGCTCTACATGGTCTTGATCGGTGGCGTCTGCCTGATCATCGCGGCCCTGCTCGTGGCGCGCGTGCAGGACGTGAGCGCACCGGGTCACCACAGGCCGCTGCCCGAAGCCTCCCGCCGGGAGAACCGCGCATGAGACTCCGGGCCGCCCTGCTGTTCGCCCTGCTCTCCGCCGCCTGCACGGCGAGGCAGAGCAGCCCGCCCGCCCGCGAGCTTGCGGCGCCGGCCGAAGCGATCGCACCAGCCGCCTCGCCGGCGGCCGGGAGCGCGCTCTACGAGGTGTTCGTGCGCGCCTTCTCGCCGAGCGGCAACGTCCAGGGGGTGATCGACGGACTCGACCGCATCGAGGCCACGGGCGCGAACGTGCTGTGGCTCATGCCCATCCACCCGCTGGGCGTGCGCAACCGCAAGGAGCCGCTGGGGTCGTCCTACTCGGTCCGGGACTACCGCGCCATCAACCCCGACTACGGGACCGCGGCGGACTTCCGCGCGCTGGTGAGCGCCGCGCACGCGCGCGGCCTGCGCCTCATCCTGGACTGGGTGCCGAACCACACCGCCTGGGATCACGTCTGGATGAGGCAGCACCCGGACTTCTACCTGCGCGACGCGCAGGGCAACCCGAGCGTGCCCCGCGACAACGACGGCAAGCTCACCGACTGGACCGACGTCGCCGACCTCGACTACGGCAATCCGGCACTCCGGCGCGCCATGATCGCCGACATGCGCTACTGGCTCGACGAGTTCGGCATCGATGGCTTCCGCGTCGATGTCGCGGGCATGGTGCCGGCTGACTTCTGGCGCGAGGCCATCCCCCAGCTCCGCGCCGGGCGCAACATCCTGCTGCTGGCCGAGTCGGGCGATCTCGCGCTGCACCGGCTCGGCTTCGACCTGAGCTACGCCTGGGATTCCTACAGCCGGCTCAAGGCCGTGTGGCAGGGCGACAGCAGCGCCGCGAGCTTCGTCCCCCACGAGCTCGCAGACATGCAGCGCATGCCGCCCGGCGGACGTCGCCTGCGCTTCGTCACCAATCACGACGAGACCGCGTGGGACCGGCCGCCGGTCACGCTGTTCGGCGGACCGGCGGGCGCGCGCGCGGCGTTCGCCGCCATGACCCTGCTCCCCGGCACGCCGCTCCTCTACAACGGCCAGGAAGTGGAAAGCCCGCAGCAGCTCGGACTGTTCGCGAAGGAAGCAGTCGCGTGGGCGCAACCGAACGCTGCTGAGGCGCGCGCATTCTACCGGCGGGTGATCGAGCTGGCCCGGACCGAGCCGGCACTGGCGGGGAATCTCCTCTCGGCGGTGGAGACTGACGCATCCGGTGATGTTATCAGTTACCGCCGAAATGACCCGCGTAATACATCAGACATCATTGTGCTCATCAATCCACGGAACCGTCCGCTGACCGTCCGCGTGCGCGGCACTCCGATCGTCGACGCCCGGGATTTGTTGACGGGAGTCATACACCGTGGAAGCTCCTTTCTGATAACCGCCTACGGCGTGCTGATACTTCAGTTGCACAGCCCCTGACAAACACGCGTTTGTAAACCAAAAGTTAGCTTGACTTGCCTCCCGGTGCGGCAAATCTTGCCGCGCTCGTGTGCAGCATCCTGCACAGCGACAACACGCAGATAGTTGCTTCCGAGCAGCATTACCAAACCCTGACGGAGGGTAGTGTATGGCAAGCAGGGGTAGGCTCACGTTCGCGTTGCTGGGGTTGTTTCTGACGGCAGCGCAGGTGAGCGCACAGGCCACCGGCACGGTCATCGGACGGGTGCTCGATGCCAGTACGCAGCAGCCGCTGGTAGCGGCGTCTGTGTCGATCGGCGATCGGGGCGCGCTGAGTGACGAAGCCGGGCGTTTCACGATTCGGGGCGTGCCCGCGGGCGCGCAGACGGTGCATGCAACGCTGATCGGCTACGCCGAGACGAATCGTGGCGTCACGGTCACGGCCGGGCAGACCACGAACGTTGACATCACGATGGAGACGCAGGCGCTGCAGTTGGCGGCGCTGGTGGTGACCGGGTACGGCACGCAGAAGGCGGGCAACATCTCGGGGGCCGTGAAGCAGTTGTCGACCGAGCAGTTCCAGACCGGGCGCATCGTCAGCCCCGAGCAGCTGATCCAGAGCAAGGTGGCGGGCGTGCAGGTGGTCGATAACAACGAACCGGGCGGCGGGCTATCGATCCGCATTCGCGGGGCGACGTCGATCAACGCGTCGAGCGATCCGCTGTACGTGATCGACGGCGTGCCGATCGGCAGTGCCGGCGCGGGTCTCTCGGCCGGGCGCAATCCGCTCAACTTCCTGAATCCCGAGGACATCGAGTCGATCACGGTGCTGAAGGACGCATCGGCGGCGGCGATCTACGGTGCCAACGCGGCGAACGGCGTAGTGATCGTGACCACGAAGAGCGGGAAGCGCGGGATTGGGATCGAGTACACGGGCAGCGTGTCGGGCTCGTGGATCACCAAGACCCCGGACATGCTGAACGCGACGCAGTACAAGGCGGCGGTGCAGCAGTACGCGCCGCAGAACCTGAACCAGCTGAAGAACGAAAACACCGACTGGCTGGGGCTGGTTTCCCAGGTGGCGACCGGCCAGGAGCACAACATCGCGTTCACCAGCGCGGCCGAGGACATGAATTACCGGCTGTCGCTGGGTTACCAGAGCCAGGATGGCGTGATCAAGGGCACGACGACCGAGCGCCTGTCGGCGGCCCTGTCGTACGATCAGCGGCTCTTCAACGACCGGCTGCTGGTGAAGTCGAACCTGAAGGCCTCCCGCAACTACGACCTGTTCACGCCGGGCGGCGTGCTGTCGAACGCCACGCAGATGGGCCCGACGCAGCCGGTCTACGACGCGACCACGCGCTCGGGCTACTACGACTGGCCGGGCGGGATCCAGTCGCCGGACAACCCGATCGCGATCCTGAACCTGGCGAAGGACGAGGGCACGACGCTGCGCAGCCTGGGTAACCTGCAGGCCCAGTACGCGTTCCCCTTCATCGATGGCCTGAAGGCCACGGTGAACGCCGGCTACGACATCACGAAGGCCACGCGCAAGACGTTCACGCCGAGCCTCCTGCACAGCCAGGTCAAGACGGGCGATGGCGGCAACACGTACCGCCGGGACGACACCTCGCAGAACATCCTGCTGGATGCGTACCTGAACTACGCGGCGCCGTTGCAGTACCTGCCCGGCAACATCGACGTGACGGCGGGCTACTCGTACTCGCAGCAGCACGGCGACTATCCGTGGTTCCGCGAGACCGGGCTGAGCACCGATCTGCTGGGGAACTACGGCTACCCCTCGGCCAGGCAGATGCAGAACTACCTGTGGGTCGAGGACAGCAAGCTGATCTCCTTCTTCGGACGCGCCAACTACAATCTGAACGACCGGTACCTGCTGGCCGCGAGCCTGCGTTACGACGGCTCGTCGCGTTTCGGGCCGGAGAACGCCTGGGGCCTCTTCCCCTCGGTGTCGGTCGGCTGGCGCATCTCGCAGGAATCCTTCCTGCAGGGGATCAACGCGATCTCCGACCTGAAGCTGCGCGGCTCCTGGGGCGTGACCGGCAACCAGGCGTTCGCCAACTACCAGCAGTACACCAACTACGTGGTGGGTGACGCGCAGACCCAGGTGCAGTTCGGGAACGAATTCGTGACCACCATCCGCCCGGGCGCGGCGGACCCGAACATCAAGTGGGAGGAGACCACCTCCTTCGACATCGGCATCGACTACGCGTTGTTCAACAACAAGGTCAGCGGCGCGCTCGATTTCTACCAGAAGAAGACCGATGACATGATCTTCACGGTCCCGGTCGCGGCGGGGACCAACCTGTCCAACTACATGACCACCAACATCGGCAGCATGAAGAACAAGGGCCTGGAGTTCAGCCTGAGTGCGAAGCTGCTGCAGGGTGGCAAGGATGGGTTGAGCTGGACCGCCGACTTCAACGCCGGCCACAACGCCAACGAGCTGACCACGATCAACCCGTTCGGTGGCGGCAGCCAGCGCATCCTGACCGGGCTGGTATCCGGCGGCGTGGGCACCTACATCCAGGTGTTCGAGCCCGGGCAGCCGATCAACTCGTTCTTCGTCTACGAGCACAAGCTGGAGGGCGGCAAGCCGATCTACAAGGACACGAACGGCGACGGCAACATCAACGAGAAGGACCTGTACGTGGACCAGAACGGCGATGGGAACGTGAACGTGGACGATCGCGTCGCCAAGTACAACCCGCTGCCCGACTGGATCCTGGGCCACTCCTCGTACATCAACTACGGCAAGTTCGACTTCAACTACACGCTGCGCGCGTACCTGGGCGCCTACGTCTACAACAACGTGGCCTCCAACCTGGGCACCTACGCCGAAGTCGGGCGGGGCTCGCCGTACAACCTGCACGCATCGGTGCTGGAGACCAAGTTCACGCAGCCGCAGTACCTGTCGGACTACTACGTCGAGGACGCGTCCTTCCTGCGCATGGACAACCTGACCATCGGCTACTCGTTCGAGTACGCGGGCAAGCCGCTGCGGCTGTACGGGACGGTGCAGAACGCGTTCACGCTGACGGGCTACAGCGGTGTCGATCCGACGGCGGGACTGAACGGTCTGGACAACAATCGGTATCCGCGGGCGCGCACGTTCGCCGCGGGCCTGAACGTTCGGTTCTAGGTGGTGACCATGAAATCGCCCATGGGAAAGGGACTTCATATGAGCAGCAGAACGCAGCGCGCGCTCGCGGTCGCCGCCGCCGTCCTGGGCATGGCCGTGGCAGGCTGCACGGACACGGTGACGGAGCCGAAGAGCACGCTGACGGAAACGAACGTCTTCGATGACGTGAACAGCTACAAGGCGTTCCTGGCGAAGGTGTACGCCGGGCTGGCAGTGACCGGTCAGCAGGGTGCGGCCGGGAACGCGGACATCCAGGGCATCGACGAGGGCTTCTCGCAGTACCTCCGGCTGTACTGGGAGGCGCAGGAGCTGCCCACCGATGAGGCCGTGATCGGCTGGGGCGACGTGGGCCTGCCCGAGATGAACACGCAGATGTGGGCCTCGTCCAACTCGTTCGTGGTGGCCATGTACTACCGGATCTTCTTCCAGGTGGGGATGGCCAACGAGTTCCTGCGGCAAACCACGGATGCGAAGCTGGACGCGCGCGGGGTGAGCACCGCGCTCAAGGCCACGATCAAGACATACCGCGCGGAAGCCCGTTTCCTGCGCGCGCTGGCCTACTGGCACGGCATCGACCTGTTCGGGTCGATCCCGCTGGTGACGGATGAGGACCAGCTCGGCTCCACGCCACCCGCGCAGGCCACGCGGACCGAGCTCTACAACTACGTGGTGAGCGAGCTGACCGCGATCAAGGGCGATCTGCCCGCGGGCAGCGGCTTCTACGGGCGCGCCACCAAGGGCGCGGCCGCCATGCTGCTGGCCAAGGTCTACATGAACGCGGCCGTCTACACCGGGACCGCGAAGTGGACCGAGGCGATGGCGGCGGTGAACGAGGTGATCGCGTCCGGCTACACGCTGGACACGCGCTACCGCCACCTGTTCGAGGCGGACAACAACACGTCGCCCGAGATCATCTTCCCGATCACGCAGGACGGGACCAAGACGCAGACCTGGGGCGGCATGACGTTCCTGATCCACGCGTCGCTGGGCGGCAGCATGAACGGCGCCGACTACGGCGTGGACGGGACGTGGTGGGGCCTGCGCCTCAAGCAGCAGGCGTACAACCTGTTCGATCCGACCGACAAGCGCCGGGCGTTCTTCTACACGAGCGGCCAGAGCGTGGACGTGACGAGCATCGGCGACTGGTCGAAGGGGATCGCGGCGCCGAAGTTCACGAACAAGACGTCCACGGGCGCGAACGGCTCGCATGCGACGCACCCGGACACGGACTTCCCGGTGTTCCGGCTGGGTGATGCGTACCTGATGTACGCCGAGCTCTTCCTGCGCGGCGGCGGCGGGACGCAGACCCAGGCGCTGAATTACGTGAACGCGCTGCGGCAGCGGGCGTTCGGCGACGCCAGCAAGAACATCACGGCGACGGAGCTCACGCTCGACTTCATCCTGGCCGAGCGGGGACGCGAGCTGCTGCGGGTGGCCCACCGCCGCAACGACCTGGTCCGCTTCGGGAAGTTCACGGGCGGCAGCTACATCTGGGCGTTCAAGGGCGGCGTGGCGGCCGGCAAGTCGACCGAGACGTTCCGCGACCTGTATCCGCTGCCGGCCAACGAGCTGGTGGCGAACCCGAACCTCAAGCAGAACACGGGTTACTGAGTTGCGGGGTTGGTGAGGGAGTCAGCCCCGCCGCGGCTTGCTGCGCGGCGGGGCTGAACTTCATGTAACCGCCGAGAACGCCGAGAACGGCTGAACGGAGAACGGCTGAAGGGAGAACGGAATCATTAATTGAACGGCAACGGATTTGTTGTCCACGTCTCGTTGGCGGCTTGCCTGACGGTCGCGGCGTGCTCCCGCGATACCACGGCCCCGCCGTCGGAGTATACGCCGCCGGCGGGGCGGCCCATCCTGGACCAGCTGTACCGGCCGAGCGGGCGGGCGGTGGCGGGAGACGTGTTCGTGCACCTGTTCGAGTGGAAGTGGCCGGACATAGCGGCGGACTGCGAGCAGGTGCTCGGACCCGCGGGCTTCGCGGCGGTGCAGGTGTCGCCGCCGCAGGAGCACAGCATGGCGGCGAGCCACACCTGGAGCCAGCGCTACCAGCCGGTGAGCTACAGCATCGACCGGAGCCGGTCGGGGACACGCGCGGAGTTCAGCGACATGGTGAACCGCTGCAAGGCGGTGGGCGTGGGCGTCTACGTGGATGCGGTCATCAACCACATGACCAACTATCCCAGCCCGGGCGTCGGCAGCAACGGCACGGCCTACACCAAGTACAGCTACCCGGGACTCTACACGCCCGCCGACTTCCACCCGGCCTGCGTGGTGAACGATTACCAGAGCGCGGCCAACGTACAGGACTGCGAGCTGTTCTCGCTCCCGGACCTGAACACGGGGCTGGCGTCGGTGCGGCAGAAGATCGCGGACTATCTGCTGATGCTGGCGCGGCTGGGCGTGGCCGGGTTCCGCATCGATGCAGCCAAGCACATCCAGCAGGTGTAGCTGGACTCGATCGTCGGCAAGGTGAACCGGACGCTGGCGGCGGAAGGGAAGCCGCTGCCGTACTTCTTCCTGGAAGTGGCGGGCGGGGC
>VEPF01000307.1 GCA_012027055.1 Gemmatimonadota bacterium
CGCGTAGAGCGGTCAGCCGCAGCGCGGCGAGCTCCGCCGCGTGCTCCGGTCGGAGCGGCAGGCGGGGGGCGGGACGGGCGTGGCCTACCGCGTGACGGCGAACCGGTTCCTGCACCACATGGTCCGCTACCTGGTGGGGACCATGGTGGACGTGGCGCGGGAGCGGCGACCGCTGGCGGACATCGACGCGCTGTTGGCGAAGACGCCGGGCTGCATCACCTCGGAGCCGGCACCGGCGCAGGGGTTGTGTCTGAGTCGGGTTTACTATCGAGCGCAAGCTCGGCAAGCAGAGGACCGGGATGAAACTCTTTCTTGACAGCGCGGACCTGAGGGAAATCCGCCGGGCGGTAGCCGCCGGCCTGATCGATGGGATTACGACGAACCCATCGCTGCTCTCCAAGGTGGCGGGACCGGACAACGCGCGGGAGGTACTGGCGGAGATTTGCCGCACGGTGGCGGGTCCGATCAGCGCGGAAGTAATCGCCACGGAGCAGGAGTCCATGATCGCGGAGGGGCGGGAGCTGGCGAAGATCGCGGACAACATCGTGGTGAAGGTGCCGCTCACGGAAGCGGGCCTGCACGCCTGCCGGCGGCTGCGCAGCGAAGGCATCGGCGTGAACGTCACGCTGTGCTTCTCGGCGACGCAGGCGCTGCTCGCGGCCAAGGCGGGCGCGACCTTCGTATCGCCGTTCGTGGGTCGGCTCGACGACATCTCGCAGGACGGGATGCAGCTGATTGAGCAGATCGTGCAGATCTACGACAACTACGATTTCGCGACCGAGGTGCTGGTGGCCTCGGTGCGGCATCCGGTGCACGTGCTGCAGGCGGCGCTGATCGGCGCGCACGCCGCGACCATCCCGGCCAAGACTCTGCACCAGCTCATGCACCATCCGCTCACGGACCGCGGGATCGAAGGCTTCCTGGCGGACTGGAGCAAGGCGGGGAAATAGGACAACGGCGTTGGCACATGCAGTGGGAGGCAGACCGGAAATGCTGAAAGCTCGCTGGCTGGCCGTGCCGGCCCTGCTGCTCGCCGGCTTCGTGCCCGTGGCGTGGCAGCAGCTGCACCCCGGGGCCCGCTCCCGAAGTCGATCGGGCGGCGGCGACCTGCAGCTCGCCGCCCCGGTGCTCCCGGCACGCGCGGGCGCGGTGCAGGACACGGTGGACTCGTCCCGCCGGACGGCCATCGTGCGCGCCGCGGAGCGGGTGGCGCCCGCGGTGGTGAGCGTGAACGTGGTGCGGCGCGAATCGGTGCAGCCGCGCACCGTGTGGGAGAGCTTCTTCATGCCGCCGGGCACCTCGCGCGAAGTGGCGGGGCTCGGATCGGGTTTCATCATCGATCCGCGGGGATTCGTGCTCACCAACGAGCACGTGGTGCGGGGGGCCACGGAAGTGGTGGTGACGCTGCGCGACGGCCGGGATCTCCCCGCGCAGCTGGTGGGGACCGACGAGGTCACGGACCTGGCCCTGCTGCGGCTCCAGGATGCGCCCGAGAACCTGCCGGCGGCACCGCTGGGCAGCTCGAGCAACCTGGTGATCGGGGAATGGGCGGTGGCCATCGGTAACCCGTTCGGGTTCCTGCTGGCGAACGCGGAGCCGACTGTCACTGCGGGCGTCATCAGCGGTGTCAACCGCAACATTATCCCCAGCGACGAGACCAGCCAGGGCGCCGGCTACTACCTGGACATGATCCAGACGGACGCGTCGATCAACCCGGGCAACTCGGGCGGCCCGCTGGTGAACGTGCTCGGCCAGGTGATCGGCGTGAATTCCTCGATCATCTCCGGGAGCGGCGGGAGCATCGGACTGGGGTTCGCCATTCCCATCGACCGCGCTCGCCGCGTCGCCGAGGACCTGCAGCGTTCGGGCAGCGTGCGGCGGGTCTGGGCCGGTCTGCAGGTGGAGCCCTACCAGCCGAACCGGTGGGGGCGGAGCCAGAGCATCGCGATCAGCTCGGTCGCGCCCGGTTCGCCCGCGGCGCAGGCGGGGCTTCGGGCCGGGCAGCTGATCCGGGAGGTGAACGGGCGTGCCACCCATTCGCCGCTGGACTGGGAGGCGCGGCTGCTGGACACGCGTGCCGGCGAGCCGCTGGAGCTGGTCATCCTGGACGGGGCGCGACCGCGTTCCGTCCGGGTCAACACCCAGGGATTGCCCTCGCTTTCGGCGGCGCGCGTCAACGCACTGGATGAGTTCCAGCTGGTGACGCTCACACCTGCGATCCGCGCCGAACGGGAGCTGCGCAGCGAGCAGGGCGCACTCATCGTGCGGGCCTCCGAGGCGGCGCAGCAGATCGGGCTGCGCGAGGGTGACCTGATCGTGCAGATCAACCGCACGCCGGTGCGCAACGCGGAGGATGCCGCGCAGCTACTGGCGCGGCTGGCCCGCGCGCAGCTGCAGGTCCGCATGGTGGTGGAGCGCCAGGGCACGATCATGTCGGCATCCTTCTACATCAGAGGCTGAGGCGCGTGACAGAAGCCGAGCAGGCCGGAGCCGAGCCGCGGGAAGCACCACCGGAGCAGTACCGCAATCCGCTGACGGAGCGGTACGCGTCCCGGGAGATGAGCCGGATCTTCTCCGAGCGCACCAAGTTCGTCACCTGGCGCCGGTTGTGGATCGCGCTGGCGGAAAGCGAGCGGGAGCTGGGGCTCGCCATTCCGGAAGCGGCGCTCGCGCAGATGCGGGCGCACCTGGAAGACATCGATCTGGCGCGGGCGGCCTTCTGGGAGAAACGGCTCCGCCACGACGTGATGGCGCACGTGCAGCACTACGGCGAAGTGGCGCCCGCGGCCCATGGCGTGATCCACCTGGGCGCGACCAGCGCCTACGTGACCGACAACACCGAGGTGCTGCAGCAGCGCGAGGCCCTGCAACTGCTGCGTTCCCGGCTGCTCGCCTGCATCGCGGCGCTCGCCGAGTTCGCGGGCCGCTGGCGGGCCCTGCCCTGCCTGGGATTCACGCACTTCCAGCCGGCGCAGCCGACCACGGTGGGCAAACGCGCAACGCTCTGGCTGCAGGACCTGCTGCTCGATCTGGAGGAGCTTGATCACCGGCTGAGCACGGTGCGCTTCCGGGGCGTGCGCGGCACCACCGGCACGGAGGCATCCTTCCTCGAGCTGTTCGACGGGGATGGCGATCGCGTGGACGCCCTGAACCAGCGGATCGCGCAGAAGCTGGGCTTCGAGCGGCTGTACGGCGTCACCGGCCAGACCTATCCGCGCAAGGCCGACTACGCGTATCTGGCCACGCTGGCCGGGATCGCGGCATCCGCATCGAAGATCGCGCACGACGTCCGCCTGCTGCAGCATCTGAAGGAGGTGGAGGAGCCGTTCGAGCGCGAGCAGGTCGGCTCCTCCGCGATGGCGTACAAGCGGAACCCGATGCGCACGGAGCGCATCACCTCGCTCGCGCGGCACGTGCTGGTGCTGAGCCTGGATCCCGCGTTCACGGCCGCGACGCAATGGCTGGAGCGCACCCTGGACGATTCCGCGAACCGGCGGATCGCCATCCCGGAGGCCTACCTGGGCGTGGACGCCATCCTGCTGCTGCTCCACAACGTCTGCGCCGGCCTGGTGGTGCGCCCGGCCGTCATCGCCCGCCACCTGGAAGACGAGCTGCCGTTCATGGCCACCGAAGCGATCCTGATGGACGCGGTGAAGCGCGGCGGTGACCGGCAGGCGCTGCACGAGCGGATCCGGCGACACTCGGTGGACGCGGCGGAACAGGTCAAGGAACACGGCGCCCGCAATGATCTGGTGGAGCGGATCGCGGGCGACGCCGCGTTCGGCCTGACCAGGGTGGAGCTGCAGGCCCTGCTGGCCCCGGCCCGGCACACGGGCCGCGCGGCGGTGCAGGTGGACCGTTTCCTGGCGGACCATGTGGCGCCCGTGCTGGCCGCCGCCCCCATCCCTACCGAGGTACCGGAGCTGAAGGCATGAGCGAGAAGCAGGCGATCGCGCGCTCGGAACTGCCCCTGCCGCAGATCGCGCGCGGCAAGGTGCGCGACATCTATGCGGTCGGCGACGACCGGCTGCTGCTGGTGGCCACGGACCGGCTGAGCGCCTTCGACGTGGTCCTGCCGCAGCCCATCCCTGACAAGGGCGCGGTGCTCACGCAATTGAGCGCCTGGTGGCTGCAGCACCTGGAGGACATCACGCCGAACCACCTGCTGAGCGCGGACCCGACCGAGATCGCGCGCGCGGTCCCGGCCCTGGCCGGCGCAACCGGCTGGGAGCGACGCTCGATGCTGGTGCGCCGCGCGCAGGTGATCCCGTTCGAGTGCGTGGTACGCGGCTACCTCTCGGGGTCGGCCTGGAAGGAGTACCGCGAGCAGGGCACGCTGGCCGGAGAGGCCCTGCCCGCCGGCCTGCGCGAGAGCGAGCGGCTCGATCCGCCCATCTTCTCGCCCGCCACCAAGGCGGAGACCGGACACGACGAGAACATCAACTACACGCGCCTCGCGGCCGCGGCAGGAACGGAATTAGCGGCGGAGCTGCGCCACCGCAGCCTGGCGGTGTACGAGCGCGGCCGGGAGCTGGCCGAGCGCGCGGGCATCATCCTGGCCGACACCAAGTTCGAGTTCGGCCGCCTGCCGGATGGCACGATCATCCTGATCGATGAGGTGCTCACGCCCGACTCATCGCGCTTCTGGCCGCAGGACAGCTACACGGTCGGGCGCGGACAGCCATCGCTCGACAAACAGCCGGTACGCGACTACCTCGAGGACCTGTTCAAGCGCGGGCTCTGGAACAAGGAGCCGCCGGCACCCGAGCTGCCGCCCGAGGTGGTGGCGGCGACGTCGCACCGCTACCGCGACGCGTTCCGCCGGATCACCGGCAGCGACCTCGATTCCTTCCGCGCCACGGCGTCCGGGAAGGCGGACGAGTCGTGAAACCCAGGCGGCATCTGCGACCGATGCGGCCGCGCCTGCAGCGCGGCATCATCATCCTGCCGGGCGCGCTCACGCTCAGCAATCTGTTCTTCGGGGTGTGGGCGATCGTCTCGGCGGCGCGCGGCGAGTACACCTTCGCGGCGTGGCTGATCGTGTTCGCCGGCATTGCGGATACGCTCGACGGCCGCGTGGCCCGGCGCACCAAGACCGGCAGCCGCTTCGGCGAGGAACTGGACTCGCTGGTGGATGCAATCAGCTTCGGCGTCGCGCCGGGGCTGATCATGTACTACCTGTTCCTCAGCGAAGGCTGGGGCTGGACCGCGGTCTTCTTCTACGTGGTCGCGGCCGTGATCCGGCTGGCCCGCTTCAACGTCGAGCAGGCCGGCCACGCCAAGGTGGCGTTCCACGGATTGCCGTCGCCATCGGCGGGCATGGCCCTGGCCACCTTCTACCCGTTCAGCCAGACCACGCTGTTCCGCACCTTCCTGGCGAACTGGGCGTGGCCGGAGCTGATGACCGGGCTGATGATCATCATCGGCATGCTGATGATGAGCAACATCCTCTATCCGGTCGTGCCCCGGATCGGATTCCGGACCCGCAAGGGCGTGGTGACCAGCATCTTCCTGCTCACGCTGGTCGTGCTGGCGATCACCATCCCCTCGCTCTACTTCTTCCCCGCGCTGCTCTGCTACATCACGTACGGCATCCTCAAGTCGGTGATCCTCGGCATGCTGGACCGGCTGCCCGAGGAGGACCCCATGCTCGACGAGGAAGAGCCGGACGACGCCGGCGCGGAGCTGCGCGAAATCGACTACCACGAGTTGTCCCCCGGACCGGCGATCCTGGACCCCGACGACGGCCGACCGGCCGGTTACCAGCCGGACGAGGATACGCCGTGACCGCTCCGCCCGTCCCGCCGGCGCCAGAGGCCGGACCGCAGGCGGGCGCAGCACCAGACCAGCAGCAACTCGGCAGCCCCGGGGGTGATCCGGCGGTGCTGAGCCTGTTGGATGATGCCTGGAGCGGACCCACGGAACTGCGGTGGTTGATGCCGCTGGTGCGGCAGCTGCCCACCCGTGCACCCTGGCTCCTGCAGGGGGTGGGACCGTCGCGGGGAGCCATCGACCTGGGGTCGGGCCTGGCCCTCGTGTTCGGCATTGTTGCGCCCCGGGAGCTGGCGGCGGAATCCGACCGGGCCCTGACGCCGGACCTCGGTCTGGGCGCCGGAGTCCGGCCGCTGGCTCTGCTCTCCGCGATTCCCGCTGCGTCGCCGCCGGCAGGCGGCCCCCGATCGCGGGCGGCGCTCGAGCCGGTGCCCGCGGACGCCGCTCAGCTGGGCATTCCGAGCCTGACCGTGGAGCTGCCGTCAGCCGCGGCGAGCCGGACGGACTCGCTCCTCGGCGTGCTGGCCATCGGGCTTGCCGGCCGGGATGCGCTGAGCCAGCGACCGGCCCCCGCCGGTCCGATCGCGGCAAACCCGGGGGGCGCACCCATGCCCGAAACACACGAGCGTGCCGAGGTGCGGCAGCTTCGCAGTTGGCGCCCGGAACACGCCGACCACAGCCGCGCCGCGGCCGACCCGGCCGGCACGCTGCTCCGGCTGCTGGCGGCGCGGAGCGGCGCGGGGGACCGGGCGAACCGCCCGGAGCGCCGGCCCGCCGCTGCGGCATCGGTCACGACCGCCGCCAGAACGGTGGTGCTGCCGCTTCCGGGCAGCGTCCACGCCGTAGGCGCGGCGATCCGGGGCAATGGTCGCTACAGTTACCTGAGCCCGCGGCGAGGCGCCCAGATCGCGGTCGCGGAAGCGGCCCGGGACCTGGCGTGCACCGGCGTGCGCCCCCGTGCGGTCGCCTGCAGCCTGTGCCATGATACGCCCGGCGAGCCCGGCGCTTCCTATCGGCTTCGCGAGGCGCTGCTCGGGCTGGGCGAGGCATGTGCGGCGTTTTCGACGCCCCTGGCGACCGGGAACGTGGCGCTGCGCCTGCCGGTGGCCGGCGATCCGGGATGCCCTGCCCCGCTGGTCGGCATGGTCGGGGTCCTGGAGGCGGTTTCCCGGCAGGTACCGACCGCTTTCCAGGAGGCCGGTGACAGCGTCATCCTGCTGGGCGACAACTCCGGCGAGCTGGGCGGGTCGGAGTACCTGCGCGTGGCGCTCGGGATGGTGGCCGGCAGCCCGCCCGCAGTAGACCTGCGCGGCGAGAAGGCGCTGCAGGAAACCCTGCTGGAGCTGGCTGCCGGGCAGCTGGCCCACAGCGCGCGCGGCTGCTCCCAAGGCGGCCTCGCGGTGTGCCTGGCGGATTGTACCAGTGGCCCCCCGGCCGAGATCGGGGTGCGCGTGGCGGTCGCCGATCAGTTGCTGGCCGCTGCCGTGTGGTTCGGAGCGGCCCAGGGCCGGGCGGTGAAATCCTGTGCCGACGGCGCCGCGCCCGGGGTACTGGCGGTCGCCGAGCGGCACGGCGTGCCGGCGCGCATCATCGGCGTGACCGGCGGCAGGCGTCTGGTGCTGGACGGCGGCGGGGTTCGCATCGATGTGCCGGTGGCACTACTGGCGCCGGACGCACGGGAGGGTATGGTCGAACGGCAGGAGCGGCACGGGCTGGCGTAGTTCCCCTCGAGCGGAGTTGGTTTTGCGATGTGCGGGATAGTGGCGATATCCGGAATCGACCGGGCGGCCGAGCACGCCTACCTGGGCCTCTACGCCCTGCAGCACCGCGGCCAGGAGGCAGCCGGGATCAGCACCGTCGCCGCCGACGGCCAGGCGCACCTGCACAAGGCGCACGGACTCGTGGTCGAGGGCTTCCGGGATGAGACGCTGCGGCAACTGCCCGGAGACCTGGCGCTCGGACACTCCCGCTATTCCACTGCCGGAGGGGCCGGGCTGGTCAATACCCAGCCCATCGTGGTGCGCTATCACGCCGGCGACCTCGCGCTGGTCCACAACGGCAACCTCACCAACGCCGGGACCCTGCGGGATGAACTGGTCCGCGCCGGAGCGCTCTTCCAGACCACGGTTGACACCGAGGTGATCGTGCACCTGATCGCCCGCTCGCGCGCCGGCAGCGCAGACGAACAGGTGCTGGAAGCGCTCGGCCAGCTGACGGGCGCATTCTCCGTACTCATCACTGTCGGCCGGACCCTGTACGCCGCGCGTGACCCGTGGGGCTTCCGCCCGCTCATCATGGGCCGCAAGAAGAACGGCTACGTGTTCGCGAGCGAAAGCTGCGCCCTCGACCTGATCGGGGCCCACGGGCGCTACTCCATCGCCCCCGGCGAGGTGCTCAAGATCGAGGATGGGCGCCTGGAGCGGCTGCCCGCCCTGCGCGGCGCCGAGCACGCCGCGCCCTGCATCTTCGAGCTGGTCTATTTCGCCCGCCCCGATTCGCGCCTCTGGGACGTCGCCGTGGACCGGGCAAGACGTGCCTTCGGCAGGCAACTGGCACGCGAGCACCCCGCGCCCGCCGACTGCGTCTTCAGCGTTCCCGACTCCTCCAACTCGGCGGCGCTCGGTTACTCCGAGGAGAGCGGCATCCCGCTGGAGCTGGGCCTGATCCGCAACCACTATGTTGGCCGTACGTTCATCCACCCCACCCAGCACGGCCGGGACCTGGGCGTCCGGATCAAGTACAACGCCGTCCGTGAAGTGATCCAGGGCCAGAGTGTGATCGTGACCGACGATTCGCTGGCGCGCGGCACCACCAGTGCCGGGCTGATCTCTCTCATCCGCGAAGCGGGCGCCCGCGAGATCCACTTCCGGGTGGCCTCCCCGCCAGTCACCCATCCCTGCTACTACGGCATCGATATGCCCACCAAGGAGGAGCTCATCGGGGCCCGGTTGTCCGTGGAACAGATCCGCCGTCATCTCAAAGTGGACACCCTGGGATACCTCTCGCTCGCAGGCATGCACGCCGCGGTCGCGGAACACGGACCGTTCTGCGACGCCTGCTTCTCCGGCCACTACCCGTCGCCGCTGGTGGACCTCAAGTACGGCCACCTGGCCGGACGGGACCGCGCCGATAGTTAGCCACCGACTTGTGATATTTATGCGGTGGCCGGGCGACCGGCCGCCGCGTGTTCGTGGCGGCAGCGCGCGCACGACGGCGCGGGCGCTGGGCATTGCTGGCAGTGGCGCGGGGCCGCTAATCTTAGTGGCTGTAAGAAGATCGGGAGTCGGCCGCGGGTGGTGCCCTGCCCCGGTCTTGCGGTCCAACCCTGAACCACGGTGCAGGAGTCAACATGGCTAGCCGTTTTGTCTATTACTTCGGAAACGGTGTTGCCGACGGCGGCAAAGAGGACAAGGAGCTGCTGGGCGGCAAGGGGTCCAATCTGGCGGAGATGGTGCGCATTGGGCTGCCGGTGCCGCCGGGCTTCACGATCTCGCCCGAGGTCTGCCGGCTGTATCTGACGGAGAAGCGCTATCCCGAGGGTCTGAAGGAGCAGGTGAAGGCCGCGCTGGAGCGGCTCGAGGGGGACATGGGCAAGCAGTTCGGCAGCGGTGATTTCCCGCTGCTGGTCTCGGTGCGGAGCGGCGCGGCCGCCTCCATGCCGGGGATGATGGAGACGATCCTGAACCTGGGCCTGAACGACCAGACGGTCGAAGCGCTGGCGAAGGCGACGGACAACGAGCGGTTCGCGTTCGACTCCTACCGGCGTATCATCCAGATGTACTGCGACGAGGTGCTGGGGATCAACGCGAAGGAGTTCGAGAAGCAGCTCTCCGAGGCCAAGGAGAAGCAGGGTGTGAAGCTGGACATGGAGCTGTCGGCGGCGTCGCTGCGCGAGGTAGTGAAGAACTACAAGGCGCTGGTGGAGGAGCGGCTGGGGCAGCCGTTCCCGGCCGAGCCGGAAGTGCAGCTGTGGGGCGCGATCGAAGCGGTGTTCCGCTCCTGGAACGCGGACCGCGCGGTCGCCTACCGGAAGGTGGAGGGGCTGCCGGACACGATGGGCACGGCGGTGAACGTGCAGGTCATGGTGTACGGCAACATGGGCGAGGACTCGGGCACGGGTGTGGCCTTCACGCGCAACCCGGCCACGGGCGAGAACGCGTTCTTCGGCGAGTTCCTGCTGAACGCGCAGGGCGAGGACGTGGTGGCGGGGATCCGGACGCCGCACAAGATCGCGGAAATGGACCGGCTGCTCCCGGCACAGTACCAGGAGCTGGTGCAGCTGCAGCACAAGCTGGAGCAGCACTACGCGGAGATGCAGGACCTGGAGTTCACGGTGGAGCGCGGCAAGCTGTACATGCTGCAGACGCGGCGCGGCAAGCGCACGGCGGCGGCGGCGGTGAAAGTCGCGGTGGACATGGCCAACGAGGGGCTGATCGACAAGGCCGAGGCGGTGAAGCGGGTATCGCCGGACCAGCTCGATCAGCTGCTGCACCCGCGGCTCGACCCCAAGGCCAAGCCGGAAGTGGTGGTGACGGGGCTGCCGGCCTCGCCGGGCGCGGCGAGCGGGCAGGCGTGCTTCGACCCGGACCTGGCGGCCGAGCGGGCCGCGAACGGTGAGAAGGTGATCCTGATCCGCGAGGAGACGTCGCCTGACGACTTCCACGGCATGGTGGCGGCGAAGGGGCTGGTGACCGCGCGCGGCGGCATGACCTCGCACGCCGCGGTGGTGGCGCGCGGCATGGGCAAGTGCTGCGTGGTGGGCGCGACCGGGCTGCACATCGACGAGGAGACGCACAGTGCCAGGGGCCCGGGCGGCGAGATCAAGGACCGGGACTGGGTGACCGTGGACGGCACCACCGGCCGGATCCTGCAGGGCAAAGTGCCGACCGTCGATCCCGAGATGACCGGCGACTTCAAGACGCTGATGGAGTGGGCCGACTCGTACCGCGACCTGAAGGTGCGGGCGAACGCGGACACGCCGACGGACGCGAAGAACGCGCGCATGCTGGGCGCCCAGGGCATCGGGCTGTGCCGGACCGAGCACATGTTCTTCGAGGGCGAGCGGATCCAGGCGGTGCGCGAGATGATCCTGGCGGGCAACGTCGAGGAGCGGCGCGCGGCGCTGGCCAAGCTGCTGCCCATGCAGCGCGGCGATTTCGAGGGGATCTTCCGCGAGATGGCGGGGCTGCCGGTGACGATCCGGACGCTGGACCCGCCGCTTCACGAGTTCCTGCCGAACAAGAAGGAAGACCAGGAGGAGTTCGCGAAGAAGGTGGGTCTCTCGACGCAGGCGGTGGCGCGGCTGGTGGAGAAGCACCGCGAGGCGAACCCGATGCTCGGCCATCGCGGCTGCCGGCTGGGCCTTACCTACCCGGAGATCACCGAGATGCAGGCGCGGGCGATCTTCGAAGCGGCGGTGAACGTGAGCAAGGAAGGCATCGATGTGCTGCCCGAGGTCATGATCCCGCTGGTCGGGGACATCAAGGAGCTGGAGCAGCAGCGGGAGATCGTCCTGCGCGTGGCGGAGGAGGTGCAGCAGGCGAGCGGCATCAAGCTGCACTACCTGATCGGCACCATGATCGCGCTGCCGCGCGCGGCCCTGCTGGCCGCCGAGATCGCGGGGGCGGCCGAGTTCTTCTCGTTCGGCGCCAACGACCTGGCCCAGGCCACGTACGGGATCTCGCGCGATGACGCGGTGACGTTCCTGCCGCACTACATCGAGGCCGGGATTTACAAGCACGACCCGTTCCAGGTGCTGGACCGCAGCGGCGTGGGGCAGCTGGTGGCCATGGCGACGGCGAACGGCCGGAAGACCCGCACCAACCTGAAGGTGGGCGTGTGCGGCGAGCACGGCGGCGAGCCGAGCTCCGTCGAGTTCTTCCACGACACCGGGCTGGATTACGTGTCCTGCTCGCCGTTCCGGGTGCCGGTGGCGCGGCTGGCGGCGGCGCACGCGGCGCTGGCGCGCCCCCGGAAGGGCAAGACGCAGGCGTAGCCCCGGAGCCGTTCGGCCCGGGTTGCTGGGGCACCCGTGGCCGGATAACTTTGGGGATGGGAAACGATTC
>VEPF01000403.1:0-11341 GCA_012027055.1 Gemmatimonadota bacterium
CGTGACCGTGACGTAGCAGCCCAGCCCTTCGGCCGCGATGCGGTCGAGCGCGTGCGCATAGTGATCGGCCACCGCGGCGACCGCGGCGGCATTGGCCACGTTCTCACCGAGCTGCGTGATGGTGGTGCGCACCCCGAGGTCGCGCAGCCGCAGCGCGGCAGTGAGCGCGTCCTCGAGGCCCTCGCCGGGCAGGAAGCGTTGCGCGGCCCGGCGGGCGAACGCGTACCGCGGGAAGCGGTGCGCGAGCCACGGGTTGGTGGAGGCCCACAGGAAGACGGCGCGCATCGGTCTCATGGCTGAGCAATCCGGGCTGAGGTCCGCCTGAAGTATGCGTAGGCCGGCAAGCCCAGCGCGATGAGCGCGGTGCCGAACGCCGCGTTGCGCGGATTGGAGAGCACCGAGCTGAGGACCACGGCGGCCGCGGCGAGCACGAAGAGCGCCGGGACCAGGGGATATCCGGGCGTACGGAACGTGCCGCTGCCGGTAGGACGCGGATCGCGAGCGCGAAAGGCGAAGAGCGTCGCCGCGGTGAGACCGAAGAAGATCCAGTCGCCGAACACCACGTAGTCGAGCAGTTGGCCGTAGGTGCCGGAGAGCGTGAGCAGCACGGCCCAGCCGGCCGGGAAGAGCAGGGCGCCGCCGGGCGAGTGGTAGCGGGGGTGGAGGCGGGCGAGCGCGTGCAGGAACGCGCCGTCCGCGGCCATGGCCTGGTACACGCGCGGGCTGACCAGGATCACCAGGTTCAGGAACCCGAAGGTGGATGCGGCGATGCCGGCGGTGACGAGAGTCCCTCCCGTCTTTCCGAGCGCGTGCCGCAGCACATCGGCGGCGGGGGCCGCGCTGGCGGCCAGGCCAGCGTGGCCGAGCTGGCGCAGGTACGCGACGTTCGCCAGCAGATAGACCACCACGACCCCGATCACGCCCAGCACCAGCGCGCGGGGCAGGCTCCGCTCCGGCTCGATCATCTCCTCGGCCACGAAGTTGGTCTGCTGCCACCCGCCGTACGAGAACAGGATCGGAATCAGGGCGATCCCGAGTGCGCGCAGCAGCGCGAGCGGCGGGGGCGACGCGACCGCGACGACCGCCGCCGGGGACGCGGCCGGAGCGGCCAGTAGCCCGGCGGCGATGAGGAGGACGAGGGCGGCGAGCTTGAGGAGCGTGAACAGGTTCTGGGTGATGGCCCCGGGGCGCACGCCCAGGTAGTTGATGCCGGAGAGCAGCACGATCGCGGCGAGGGCGGTGGGCGTGACGCTGGCAGGCGGCGCGCCGACCAGGGCGGCGAAGTAGCGTGCGAAGGTGACCGCGACCGCGGCGATCGCGCCGGTGGCCATGATGAGCAGCAGCGTCCAGCCGTACAGGAACCCGGCCAGCGGGCCGAAGGCATCGCGCAGGTAGGCATAGCCACCACCCGCGCGCGGGTGGCGCGCGCCGAGCTCCGCGAAGCAGAAGGCGCCCGCCAGCGCGATGGCCCCGCCCACGATCCAGGCGCCCAACGCGACGCCGCCGCCGGGCGTGCGCTCCGCGACCACGGCCGGATTGATGAAGATGCCCGCCCCAATGATGCCACCCATCACCATCATGGTGCCATCGAAGGTGCGGATGCGGCGGACGTATCCGCCCGCCGCAACGGCCCGCGTCACTACCTGATCTCCGCGCCGTTGCGGTAGTAGTCGTGGAGCAGATGCTCCGCGAAATACTCGAACATCATGCGCGTGAAGTACTCCTGCATGTCGCCGTAGGCGTGCGGCTTGCCGGGCATGAGAAAGAAGTCGAAGCGCTTGTTGGCCTTGATCAGCGCGTTCGCCAGGCGGATGGTGCCGGCCGGGTGCACGTTGTTGTCCATGTCGCCGTGCACCAGCAGCAGCCGCCCCTTGAGGTTAGCCGCGAGCTCGTGGTTGGCCGGGACCTTGATCTCGAAGCGGGTCTCCGCGCGCTGTTGGGCCGCGCCCGTGCTGTCCCGGGTGGTACGGTCCTGCGCGGAATCCTTCCGGGTCACGGGCACCTCGCGCAGACCGTGGTGCTGCTCGCTCCAGTTCTGGTTGTAGACGTTGTTGTCGTGGTTGCCGGAGGACGACACGCCCACCTTGAAGAACTCGTTGTAGGGCGGCAGGAGCAGAGCGGCCGCGGTCATGAAGCCGCCGCCCGAGTGCCCGTAGATGCCGACGCGCTCCAGGTCGATCCACGGGTAGCGCGCGGCCAGTTGCTCGATGCCGGCCTTCTTATCGGCCAGCCCGTAGTCGCGCAGGTTGTAGTAACCGTAGCTGTGGTAGGCATTGGAGCGTTGCGGGCTGCCGCCGCGGTTGCCGATCTGGATGACGATGAAGCCGAGTTGCGCCAGCCGGTAGTTCACCGCGTTCGGCGAGAACGTGTGGGTCACGGTCTCGGTCTGCGGCCCCGGGTACACGTGTGCGATGATCGGGTACTTCCGGGCGGGATCGAAGTCATTCGGCCGCCACATCACGCCGTAGATGTCCGTGATCCCGTCCGCGGCCTTGACCAGGAAGCCTTCGGGCGGTTTCCAGCCGAGCTTCTCGAGCGCCGACATGTCGCTCGTCTCCAGGTCCATCCAGACGCCGCCGCGGGCATCGCGGATGACCGCGCGGGAGGGCAGGTCGATGCGCGAGTAGTTGTCGAGCGCGAACCGCTTGGATGGCGAGAGCGACGTGTTGTGCGTGGCGTTGCCGGAGTCCAGGAGCGTGAGGCCGGCGCCGTCGGCGGCGATCCGGTAGAGGTGACGGTAGTAGACGTTCTCGCCCGCCTCCCGGCCGACGCCCGCGAAGAAGACGGCGCGCTTCATGGTGTCGACGTCCACCAGTGCATCCACGCGCCAGGGCCCGGCGGTGAGCGCCTGCTTCAGCTTGCCGTCGTGGCCATAGAGGTAGAGGTGACCCCAGCCGCTGCGCTCGGACCACCACACGAAGTCACCGCCCGCCTTGAGGTACTGGACCGGCTGGGTCTCCAGGTAGCCGAATTCCGTGCTCTCCGAGAGCAGGGGCGTGATCTGGCGGGTGGCGAGGTCGATCTCGATCAGCTCGAGGTTGCGCTGCAGCCGGTCCCGCCGCACCAGCCGCAGGCGGTCGGCGCCGGTGGGGAAGTGGAGGTTGAGCAGGCGCTGGTCCCGCCAACGATCGACGGATACCGGAGTCAGCTGCTTCTCGCCGCGGCGATACAGGTACAGCTCCTGCTGCGGCACCTTCTCCTCGCCGGGCATCGCATACTTGTAGCTGACCAGCCGGGGCCGGGGTGCGGCCAGCACATCGACCAGGTAGAGATCGGCGACCGCGCGCGAGTCATTGCGCGTGATCGCGAAAGCGCGCGAGTCCGGCGACCACACGACGCTGGCGCGCACGCGCGGGTCACGGGAGCGGATGTTGTCCGCGCTGTCCTGACGCAGCCGGTCCTCGGCGGTGTCGCGCGCGCCAAAGCTGTAGTCCTTCACGCCATCGGTGGTGATCTGCACGGTATCGACCTGGGACACGGTATCGAGCCGCGCCTTGAGCTCGACCACGTAGAGATTGTGCTCGCGCGCGAAGACGAAGACGGTGCTGTCGGGCGCGAAGCTGCGGAAGGTGGGGGCGCCGCCGGTGGCCGCGGTCCGCTCTTCCGCGATCTGGTCCCGGGTGAGCTTGCCCTTGCTGCTGAGGTTCGCGCCGTCCAGGTCGTAGACGTACTTGATGCTGTCCAGCACGAACGAGAACGTCCGGCCGTCGCGCTCGAAGCGGAGCGCGGTCATGGGCAGGGCGTTGGCCTCGTAAGGCTTGTGCGCAAGCGCCGAGAGGTCCGCGGCGAAGCGGACGTGATCGAAGAGCGGACGGCGGGTGCGCGTCTTCGGCACCAGCAGCTCGAAGCGGGTGCCTTTCGCGTCCTTCCAGGAGTACCAGAGCGAATCAGTGCCGGCGATCCAGCGAGGGGTGAGGCTGGTACTGTACACGGCGCTGCGCAGCGCGTCCGCGCTGAAGCGTTCGGCCAGCGGCCAGTTGGCGTGGTTGGCCTGCGCTCGCGCTGTGTCCTGCGCCTCGGCAGGGCGCGTTACGGCGAGCGGCAGCACGGCGGCAGGCACCAGTGCCAGCAGCCAGAGGAGCCTGGTGGACTTCATCGTCTCACCCTCCAAGGTCGGATCGCTGCGATCCCGGTGCCGGCGGGGAATGGGGCCGGACAGGAGCGCGTCAGGGTCAACGCGTGCAAAACTAGTACGGCGCCCGGGCCCGCGGGAATGACCGCCCCGGTGGCGGAGCGGCCGCGCGCGCACCCCGGCCAGAACCGGTCAATCGGTGGCGGGTGCGGCGGTCCGGGCCAGCAGGAATGCGCCCACCGTGCCGGCTAGTACCGAGCCGCCGAGCACACCGACCTTGGCCTGATCGAGCAGGGCGGGCGTGGCGTCGAAGGCCAGCGTGGTGATGAAGAGCGACATGGTGAAGCCGATGCCGCACAGGATCGCGACTGCGGCGAGCTGTTGCCAGCCGACGCGGTCCGGCAGTTCCGCGAGGTGCAGCCGAACGGCCAGCCAGCAGGCGGTCAGGATGCCGACGGGCTTGCCGGCGAAGAGGCCGAGCAGGATGCCCAACGTGATGGGGCTGCCTGTGCTCAGCGTTTCCCCGCCGTTGAGTCGCACGCCTGCGTTAGCGAGCGCGAACAGCGGCACGATCAGGAAGGCCACCAGCGGGTGCAGGGCATGCTCCAGGCGGGCGGCCGGGGTGCCGAGGGCTTCCGAGGCACGCTCGATGGCGTGCACAGCGTCCCGCTGGTCCGGGGTAGGCATGCTCTCGCTGGCATCGGAGCGGACGTCCGTCTCGAACGCGCGCAGGTATTCGCGGACCCTGTGCAGATACTCGGGCGCGGCGATGCGCCGGCGTGCGGGTATGGCCAGGGCCGCGAGCACGCCGGCGATAGTAGCGTGCACGCCGGAGTGGAGCAGGGCCAGCCACAGAACGATGCCCACGCCCAGGTAAGGGAGTGGCCGCCGCACGCCGGTTGCGTTCAACAGCGCGAGCAGCAGGAAGGCCGCGAGGGCGAGCGCCAGCGCGGGCCAGGAGATCGCGGCCGTATAGAAGAAGGCGATGACCAGCACCGCGCCCAGGTCATCCACGATGGCCACCGCCGTGAGGAAGACCTTGAGGACCACGGGGACGCGGCTGCCGAGGAGCGCCAGCACGCCGAGCGCGAACGCGATGTCGGTGGCCATGGGAATGCCCCACCCGGCGCGGCCGGCGCCGCCCGCATTCAGCAGGGCGTAAACGATCGCCGGGACGACCATTCCGCCCGCCGCCGCGGCGATGGCGAGCGCCGCCTTCCGGAAGGATGCCAGCTCGCCGGTCAGCACTTCCCGCTTCAGCTCCAGCCCGACCACGAAGAAGAACACCGCCATCAGACCATCGTTGATCCAGTGATGCAGGCTCTTGCTCAGTGCCGCGGGGCCGACGGCAACCGTGACGGGTGTTTCCCAGAGGTGGAAGTAAGCGCCTGACCAGGGGGAGTTGGCCCAGGCAAGAGCCACGGCGGCGGCCCCGAGCAGAAGGATGCCGCTCGCGGATTCGAGCGCGAAGAAAGTTTCGAAGGGACGCAGCAGGGCAGTGGTGGCCCGGCGGCGGACTGAAATGCGCGCCATGGACTCGCTCCCTGGGACGAGGCTCAGGAGGATGCGGCTCCAACGGACAACACCGCCGGCACGGGCGCAAGGAGCGGGCGCGGCCCGCCGGCCAGCCGCGACTCAAGGGACAGGCGCGGCGCCGCGCGGATCACCCGCTCAGGCGCGGCCCGCGGCTCAGCTGCCGGCGGGCAGGCCCACGGTCTGGCAGATCACGACGCGCTGTTCCGGGCGCAGTTGCATGGCCTTGCCGAGCGCTTCCCGGTTCACCAGCGCGCGCACCACGGTGGCCAGTCCGGCCGATGCCGCGTAGAGGTAGACATCCTGGACCATGGCGCCGGCCGCGATGGCCGGATACACCAGCTGGTCCTGCTCGTTCGTGTTGCCCATCCTCGCGGCGTCGGAGACGTAGATGAGGTTCACCGGGGCGACCTTCACGAAATCCTGCGTGCCGGTCAGGCCCCGGAGATCTTCCTTGACGACCAGCTTCAGAACGTGTGCTTTCGGCTCGTACAGGAACAGGCCGTCCGCGGTGGCCACGTAGACGTCCACCTCCTGGAAATTCCGCGCACTGGGCGTGGTGCGCTTGCCGCTCTCCGGCCGGTTGATGCCGGCCGCGGCCCAGAGCAGGTCGCTCATGGTCTGCGCCGGCAACGGGGCCGGCGAGAACGAGCGGTTGGTGGCGCGCTCGGCGAGCGCCTGCATGAGCGGCTTGCCACCCTCGGTACGAGGCTTGGGGAGTGGCTGCTGGGCGGAGAGCAGGGAAGGCAGCAGCAGCGCGACTGCCGCACTGCCGGCCAGGGCGGCGATGGGTCTCGACATGGGCGAGTCTCCTGACCGTAGAGTGGCACGTGCCGACGGGGGCGGTTGCGCGAGGCCCCCGGCCGCAAATGCCTGCAGTAGCAGCATGGACGCAGGCACGGTCAGATGGCAGGGGGCACGTGCGTCCCATACCGCGCACCCGGCCGCCTTGTCCGGTCTCGGAGGCGGGGACGTATTTCCGGTGGCAGTCCGGCCGCCGTGCCCGCCGCCCCCGTACACCCGAGACAGACCACCATGAACCAGCGCATCCGCTTCACCCTCAATGGCCAGACCGCCGAGGTGGACACGGATCCCGCCCGCAGCCTGCTGTGGGTACTCCGCACCGACCTCGGCCTGACCGGCACCAAGTTCGGCTGCGGTGAAGGCCACTGCGGCGCCTGCACCGTGCTGGTCAACGGCCAGGCGACGGAGTCCTGCAGCCTGCCCGTCGGGCGCGCCGCCGGCGCCGAGGTCACCACCATCGAAGGGCTCGCGCAGGGTGCGCAGCTGCACCCGGTGCAGCTCGCCTTCATGGAACACGACGCGCTCCAGTGCGGCTTCTGCACGCCAGGAATGATTCTGCGAGCCACCGCACTCCTGCGGCGCGACCCGGACCCCACGCCGGAAGCGATCGTGGCCGGGCTGGAAGGGCACCTGTGCCGATGCGGCACGCACGTCCGCGTGATCGCAGCGGTCCGCACGGCGGCGCGGGCGCTGCAGGGAGGCGCGCAATGAGCACCATGGATCGTCGCGAGTTCGTGGCCGCGCTGGGTGGCGGCCTGACCGTGCTGCTGAGCGTCGATGTGCGTGCGCTGCTGGCGGAGCCGGACCAAGGGAGGGGCTATCCCGCCGACCTGAACGCCTATCTGCGTATCGGCGAGGATGGCCGGGTGACGCTGTTCACGGGCAAGATCGAGATGGGCCAGGGGGTGAACACGTCGCTGGCGCAGATGCTGGCCGACGAACTCGACGTACCGCTCGCGAGCATCGACCCGGTCATGGGTGACACCGACGTGTGCCCATCGGACATGGGCACCTTCGGGTCGATGACCATACGCTTCTTCGGCCCGCCGCTGCGGCGCGCAGGCGCCGAGGCGAGGAACGCGCTGGTGGAGCTGGCAGCCGAGAAGCTCGGACTGCCGGCGGAGCGTCTGGACACGCGCAACGGGTATGTGTTCGACCGGCAGAATGCCGCGGTCCGGACGTCGTACGGCGAGCTGGTGAAGGGGCAGAAGCTCGTGCGGCGGGTGGTGACCGCGGTGTCGCCGGAAGCGGTGGCCGAGCACGATGTCTGCAACCGTCCGGCGCCGCGCATCGATGCGCGCCTGAAGGTGACGGGCGCGGCCAGGTATGCGGGCGACATCCGGCGGCCAGGCATGCAGTACGCCGCGGTCCTGAGGCCGCCGGCGCACGGGGCCACGATGCGGTCGGTGGACACCAGTGCCGCGGAGTCGGTGGCGGGCGCGCGGGTGCTCCGGGATGGCGACCTGGTCGCGGTCCTGCACGCGCTGCCGGACGCGGCCGCACAGGCGCTTGCCCGGGTGAAGGCCGAGTGGGACATCCCGGCAGCGGCCGTGACGGACCGCACCATCTTCGAGCACCTGCAACAGGAGTTGCCGCGCGCGCAGTCGCTGGCGGAGCGGGGCAGCGTGGATGCGGCCGCGCCGGGTGCACTGAAGGTGGCGGAGGCCAGGTACCTGAACCACTACGTCGCACACGCCCCGATCGAGACGCACACCGCGCTGGCGCAGGTGGAGCCGGAGAAAGTCACGGTGTGGGTGTCGACGCAGACGCCGTTCTCGGCCCGTGACGAGATCGCGCGCGCTCTGGTCGTGGCCCCCGAGAAGGTGCGGGTGGTCACGCCCTTCGTGGGCGGCGGCTTCGGCGGCAAAACGTACAACCTGCAGGCCGTGCAGGCGGCGCGGCTCGCGAAGCTGGCGGGCGTGCCGGTGCAGGTGTGCTGGCCGCGGCGGGACGAGTTCTTCCACGACCGGTTCCGCCCGGCGGCCGTGGTGCGCGTGCGCTCGGGTCTGGACGCCAGCGGCAGGCTCGCGCTGTGGGACTTCGAGACGCTCTATGCCGGCACCAACGGTGCGGAGCCGATCTACGAAGTGCCCAACGTGCGGGTGATGGCGCGCGGGGGCTGGCAGGGCAACAGCCCGCGGCAGCCGCTGGCGGTGGGGCCGTGGCGGGCTCCGGCCGCGAACACGAACGTCTTCGCGGTGGAATCGCAGATCGACCGGATGGCCACCGCGGCCGGTGCGGACCCGGTGAGCTTCCGGCTGGCGCACCTGGCGGATGAGCGGGCCCGGCGGGTGCTGCGCATGGCCGCGGAGCGCTTCGGCGGCTCGTTCGCGCCCGCGCCGAGCGGGCGGGGCATCGGGGTGGCGGTGTGCAACGAAGTGGGCGCGTTCGACGCGGCCATCGCGCAGGTGCAGGTGGACCGCGCCACCGGCCGGGTGCAGGTGCAGCGGATCGTGTGTGTGCAGGACATGGGCGAGATCATCAACCCGCACGGTGCCGAGCTGCAGGTCGAGGGCTGTCTCACCATGGGCCTGGGCTACGCGCTCGCCGAACAGGTCCGGTTCGAGGGCGGTCGCGTGGTCGACGAGAACTTCGACACCTATCAGCTGCCGCGCTTCTCGTGGGTGCCGCAGCTGGAGGTGGTGCTCGTGGACAATCCCGGGCTCGCGCCGCAGGGCGGCGGCGAGTCGGCGATCCCGCTGGTGGGGGCGGTGGTGGCCAACGCGATCCACGACGCGTGCGGGGCGCGCCTCACCGAGCTGCCGATGACGCCGGCCCGGGTCCGGGAAGCAATCGAGCGCGGCGGCTGACCGCAGCGCCCGGCATCAGGGCGCCCGGATGCGGAGCGCGGTGCTGCCCGTCAGCACGCCCTGCGGCGTGCGCACGAGCACGTCCACCGCGTAGTCGCCCGGGATCAGCTCGCTCGCGATGGCGACGTCCCGGACCACGATTCCGCGGCGGTCCGGGGCGGCCGGCTCCCGGAAGCTCAGCTCGTGTTCGGCCCGCTTGCCGGCGTAGCGGGCGAGCAAACCCTCCAGGTCATCGGCGCGCAGCCGGCGGATCCGCACCGTGGTCTGCAGGTCGGCAGCCCGCGTGAGGCCGTACAGCTCGTAGAAGAGGCGGAAGCCCTCGCCCACGGTGACAATGTGGCCGGGCTGGGGCGCCACCCGGTAGTCCCCGCGCCGCAACGGCCCCGCCTCGCCGGGCACCGCGACCACGATGCTGCTGATGGCCTGCGGCGCGGGCCCGGGGAGGGCGACACGCTGTTCCGCGTAGCCGCCGTGGGACGGGTCGCGGGCGTCACCTACGAACACGTACAGGCGCGGGTCCCCGCTCCCCGCGGGCAGGGTCGCCCAGGGCACGCTGATGCGCAGCACGCTGCCCGCCCGCTCGAACCCGCTCCGCACCAGCGCGGTGGTGTCCACGCGCAGGGGTGCCCCGCTGGCGCCGCGCAGCGAGAAGCTCAGCTGTAGCGCCGCGGTGCTGTCGAGTTGCGCCACGTCCGCGGCCGGCACCCACGCGAAACTGGCCAGCTCGGGCGTCCCGGCCGCGCTCCGGAAAGCGTAGGCGCCGACGAGCAGGCGCAGCGGTTGCCGGAGCGGGCGTCGCGCGGTCTCGGTCGCGAGCAGGCCGGAGACGACGTCGCGATAGTCGTTCGCGAGCGCCTTCACCAGGCTCGCCACCAGCGACGGATCCGCGCTGGCGTTCGTGGCGGCGCGAGCGCAGAAGGCGGCCAGCTCGTCATAGCGCTCGTCGAGCCGGGCCAGGGCCAGGTAGTAATCGCGGGCGAGCAGCGCACCCGGCCCGCCGCTGGCCCCCGCCGCCTGGCGGGCGCGCTGCCCGACGCCGGCGCTGGCGGGACGGCGGTTGTCCGTGTAGATGCGGTTGCTGGGGTTTGACGGTTCCGCGACGGCCAGTGCCGGCAGGCGCTGGTCACCGCATCCGATCCAGGGGCCGAGGAAGAACCAGTCGGGGCCCCGATAACGCCCGAAGTGCACCATCCAGGGCGGAGTCGCGCGGGCATATACCCAGGTCTGTGTCTGCGGCATGTAGATGCCCCCGCCCGCGAGCGTCTGGATAACGGTGTCCGGGGCGCCGTGGCGGACGTGGATCAACCCGCGCGCGTCCCACGGGAGCGCTGCCAGGGCCGCCACGGCTTCGAGCGGCTCCGCGCCCGGCGAGGGGTCGCCCGTCTGCGCCAGGTTGATCTCCGGCGAGCCTCGCACCGCGCCCACCACCAGGCTGGCAGTCCGGATGGTCTGCAGGCGGAACTCCCGGTGCGCCCGGGCCGTGCGGCGCGCGTGCTCCGCCAGGCGCTGGGCCAGCGAGCGAGCGGACGCGGCCGCACTGCGCTCCCAGAAGTCGCGGATCCACGGGGCGCGCGCGTCCGCGGGCAGACGCGCCAGCTCGGCGCGCTCGTCCGGGCCGAGCAGCACCGCGACGTCCTCCAGGAACCGATCGAGCTGGTCCGCGGGTGAGCGCGCCAGCGCGCCCAGCAGCAGCGGCGCTCCGCGGACCGTGTCGCCCATCAGCAGCAGTGCCTCGGCAAACGCGGCGTCGGCGCCCGGACAGCCGCCGGTGCGCGCGTCCAGCAGCAGCGCGGCGATGGCGGCACTGTCCGTGGCGATCAGCAGATCGGCCAGCGCGGTGCGGATCACCACGGGCGAGCGCGGCTGGCGCAGCGCGCGGCGCAGGACGTGGAAAGCCTCGGCCATGGTGGCCGGCTCGCGGCCCGCGAGGGCGATGTGCGCCAGCGCCACGGGCGCGAGCCAGCCCGCGCTGTCCAGGTCCGCGGCCTCGCGCAGATGGCGAACAGCAATGCCGGCGGATTTCGCGTCGTGCTCGACCAGCCGGTGGCGGTAGCCGGCGCTGCCGGGCGGATTGAAGTCCGGGCCGGAAGCGTAGCTCACCCCCAGGATCAGCGCGCGGGCG
>VEPF01000403.1:11384-11768 GCA_012027055.1 Gemmatimonadota bacterium
AGCGGCCGGTGCCGGTGGCCTCGTAACGCACCTGGGCAGTGCGATAATCGTTGCGCGACCCGGTCCGGAGGTAGGCCTCGAAGGCCGCGGCCATGCGCGGTGAGCCGGCGGCGTCGAGCTGGGCCGCGGTGATGTGCGTGGCCGCGAGCTGGCGCAGCGACGTGGCCGGGTCCACGCACGGCTCGGGCCCGACCGACGCGAGCTGCAGGGCGAGCAGGACCGACAACATGGACATCCGCTCCGAAGACCGGGGCCGGCGCTTACGCTCACTTCCGGAACAGCAGCGGCACGAACGCGTGCAGGCTGCGGCGCCAGGTCTGCCACTCGTGCTGCGTTCCCTGCGACTCGAAGAACGTGGCCGGGATGCCGGCCGCGCGCGCCTTC
>VEPF01000441.1:0-6239 GCA_012027055.1 Gemmatimonadota bacterium
GTCCTTGGGCGTGAGGCCGAGCTTGCCGAGCGCCGCTTTGAGCAGCGCGGGACCGAGCGTCTCCGCCGCCTCCTTCGCGGCCTCCGCGCCCACCTTGCCACCAATGAGCTTCCCGATCCCCGGCACGCCCCATTCGAAGAACGCATCGATGGCAATGCTGATCGCGATGCTGGCCAATCCCATCAGGAAGTCGCCCAGCGTCATCCCCACGGTCAGCGTGTGCGTGAAGTTGACCAGCGGGAACGCGGTGGGCGCGGTGATCGGATCGCCGCACGTCATCATGGGCAGCGGCACCAGCGCGACCTGGCTGCACGACGTCGGCTGCCCTTCCATCTGCACGGTGGACGCCTGGAACGTCATCTTGCGGCCCGAGAACGGCCAGCAGATGGCGTACCAGAGGTTCACCGGCGGTATGGTCACATCGGGGATCAGGATCCCCGGGTCGTGAGCGGCGACGCAGATGGGCACACCCATGTGCATCACCGTGGTCGTGAACTTGTTGAGCCCCAGCGCGTAACCCGCCGTACACATCTGCGTGGCGATCATCTCGACGGACGGTACCGGCGCGTTCGGCTTGGGCACGCCCGGCGGCGGAGTAGCCGTCAGTGCCGGGTCCCACAGGGTATGGCTGAGCATACCCATGGTGGGGTCCCAGACGATGTTGACGAAGACGGGCATTCCCATGGTTCCGTACCTCAGGCTCTCGCCCAGCCCGGGCCTGCTCGCACGCGCGCGGCACGCACCTGGTCCGCCTGGTACTCGAACGTCGTGTACTGGCGGTACACCAGGTAGAACCGGCGCTGCTCCGGCAGCAGCACCAGGGCGCGCGGCACCAGCTCCAGCTCGTGCTGGTGGTCGCCCGCCCGTACGTCGATCAGCATCCTCAGGGCGGGAATCACGAACCCGAACGCCCCGTTCGGCGTGGCTCCCAGCAACCGCACGGGTGTCCGGGCGGGCGGCAGCTCGATGGTCCAGTCCGGATGAGCCCGGTGCATGATCTCGGGCGAGCCCATGGTGACCGGCTGGTCCGGGTGCGCCTGGCGGGCCCGCCGCAACCGCTCGTACAGCATCCCGTAGTGCAGCGGCGTGGGCGCCCAGCACGCTGGCAGCGGCCGGTCATCCCAGCCCAGGATCGGGTGCAGCGGATCCTCCAGGTTCGGCAGTTCGCGCACCGTGTCGAACTGCGGGAACGGCGCCGGCGGCTTGAACACCGCGGCGGCCTGGCGGCCCTGCCCGATGTGGTCGAAGCCCTTCCCGTCCGGGTTGTTCGCCTCTACCACCTCGATCGGCGATTCGACGTCGATCAGTACCTCCTTGCGCCCGCCGAAGGCCCGCGTCCAGGTGAGCGGCATGCACACGAAAGGTTGCGGCGCCGAGATGCGCGCGCCCGGGCCTTCGCCCTCCCAGCGCCGATCGCCCAGCACCGCGAGCCGGCGCTCGATGGCGCCCACGGCCAGCGACACCATCAGGTACGGCGTGGGCACGCCGTTGGGTGCGTAGGCCTTGCCCAACAGCATCACCTCGAACGCGGCATCGCAGCGCGGCAGCGCGTCGCTCGGCAGCAGCCCCAGCTCGGTGGGTTCATCCGCGTCCAGCACCGGCAGCGGCTCCTCCCGGTCGAGCGTCACCTCCCCGGCATCACTCACGCGGAACGTCGCCTTCGCAGTGAAGATGGCCGTGCGCAGCCCCGCCGGCGGCGCGTAGATCGCCAGCTTGGTTGGGACCGGGGTGGTGTTGATCAGCTGCATCTCAGCGCTCGCCGTCCGTGATTGCCCCGGCGGGTATCAGCTCGAGCAGGCGCCGGTACTCGGCCGGCTCGAGGGTCAGGTTGGGCGGCACCGTCGTCGGCTCGGCGCGCGCGGCCTGGTACACCGCCGCCAGCTCGATGTCCGACGACCCGATGCTGATCCGGCCGGCCGTGTCCGCCAACTCCACGTACACGCCCACCAGCAGCGACGGCCGGCCGCGCTGCCACACGAACTGGCGCGCCCGCACGGCGCCTAGGCTCAGGCGCAACGGGCGGCGCCAGCGCGCGTCCACCTCCAGCGTGTCGGGCGCCCGGAACCGGATCGTGCCCTGCGGCCCGGCCGCGGTCCAGATGCCCAGCACGATCCCGGCCACCAGGCAGCAGACCGCGGCCAGCCCGCTCGCCGGCTGTGATGCGCCCAGGCCGCGCGCGATCACGAACGCCACGCTCGCGCTCAGCGCCGCGCCCGCCATGAAGACGAACGGCACGAGCCGCACCAGCCGCGGCTGCTGCGCGATCGGCAGCGAGAAGTCGTCCATGGCTCAGTTGATCTTCGCCAATCCGGCATCGACCTTGAAGAGCGGACCGCTGACGGTCACACCGGCCGGGCCGATCTCGATTTTCCCGCCCCCTCCGTCCAGCACGATGGAGGCGCCATGGATCTTGATGGAAACGTTGCCGATGTCTACCGTCGGTGCCTCGATATTCACGGCCGCCGCACCCTTCGCGTTCACGTTCGGCGTGCCATCCAGTCCGATTCCGTCACCGCCGGTTCCCTTGATCTTCACCCCCGAACCGGTCCCGGTGAGCGACACCCCGGCATCGCCCGTGATCTTCACGTTGGCAGCTGCCTTGTCGTCGATGTCCGCGCTCGCCTTCCGCTTGATGTTGCCGGTCACGTCCTGCGTCAGGTCGCCCGCCTGCACGGTGTGACTGTCGTTTCCCTTGACGCTGGTGGTGTTGGTCCCGGTCTCGATCGACAGCGTCCGGTTGCCCTTGACCACGGTCTCCTTCATGTCGTGCTCCACCACCGTCACCATGTCGTACTGGGCGTGGATGTTGAGCAGCTCCTTGCCCTTCGTGTCCGTCATGGTGACCTCGTTGAACCCACCGCCACCCTTCGACGAGCGCGTCTTCATGCCCATCTGGATGCCCGCGTCCGGCAGCCCGAACGGCGGCATCTGCTCCGCGTTGTAGACGCTGCCGATCACGATCGGCTTGTCCGGATCCCCCTCCTCGAAGGCCACCACCACTTCATTGCCCATGCGCGGGATGGAGACAGCCCCCCAGTTCTTCCCCGCCCAGGGCGCCGCCACCCGCACCCAGCAGGAGCTCTTCTCATCGCGCTGGCTGTCGCGATCCCAGTAGAAGTGCACCTTGATGCGCCCCAGCTTGTCGACCCACACCTCCTCGCCGGACTTCCCGACCACCAGCGCGCTCTGCGAGCCGTAGATCACCGGCCGCGCGGTACGCCGCCGGGGGCGGTAGGGGGTATCGTGCGGGATCGCCAGGAAGTCGTTGCTGTATTCCACCGGGGTGGCGTCGGCCATGCCGCGGAAACTCCCGCCATGCGACAGGTGCTGCACCTGGGTCACCAGGTACTTGATGTTGGCGCTCCGCTGAAAGTGCTCCGTCAGCTTGAAGTGGTAGCCCGGGATCAGACCCGATGCCCGGCTCTCGCCCCGCACCACCTGGCGCTGGGCCTCCTCGGCTTCGAGCAGGACCCTCGCCCGCTCGTCGCCATTGTCGGTTTCCTTGAAGTTGCCGGGATAGTCGTACATTTCCTCGTTGGCCTGGCCCTGCTTGCCGGCCAGCCGCGTACTCGGCTTTTCGTAGTCGTAATCCTGGAGCGCCACCTTTCCTGCGTATACCCGATGCTCGCGCTCCAGCTGGGTGATCGTGTATTCATCGGTGAACTGGCCCGGCTGGAAGACGATCTCCTCCGGGCCCGGAACGGGGTTGCTGTTGCTGCTGTCATCGCACAGCACCAGCATGTGTCCGCTATCCGAGTGCTCGAAGTAGTAGAAGATCCCCTCTTCTTCCAGCAACCGCGAGACGAAGTTGAGGTGGGTCTCGCGATACTGGACGCAGAAGGTCCGCTTGACGTAGCTGCGCGTCAGGCGGAACTCGAAGTCGGAGTAGCCCAACCGCTTGAACACCTGCTCGATGATGTCGGGCGCCGTCAGCTCCTGGTAGATCCGCGACTCGCGCGAGAGCGTCAGGAACCACAGCCAGGGCACTACCTCGGCGCGATAGAAGGCCAGGTCGTCCCGTTTCCCGAGCTGCGCGAACCGGTTGACGATGCCGTGCACGTACCGCGTGTCGTCGGCCGCCACCGGGAACTCGAACATGATCTCGGTGCGCAGCAGGTCGGCGGCCTCGATGTTCTCGTCTTCCGAGACCAGCTCCAGCTGGAAGCTGTACGGTTGGGAGATGCCCTCCAGGCCGTTGAAGCCGCTCAGCAGCAGCACGTCCTCGCCGAGCTTCGTGTGGACCTTCAAGGGCCGGCTGGCCTGCGTGTATTCTGCCATTTGCGCTGTGCCTCAGGCTGTAGGGGCAAGGAGCCCGAAGATGGCGGCCGGCCGCAGCGCGGCCGGCCGCCGCTGCATCACACCGTGGCCGGCGTTTCCGCCGGGGCGGGAGTCGCGCTCGCGGTCTCGACCGCGTAGGCGAAATCGCCCTGCTCCGTGACCGTGACCTTGATGGCGCTCGGCTTCACCCCATCCACAAGCGCGGTCAGCAGCACGCGCGAAACCGCCGGCAGCATGGTGTTGGTCAGGATGTTGTCGATGTTGCGGGCGCCGCTCTCCACCTCGGTGCAGCGCGCCGCGATCGCGTCGAGGACCGCCTCGTCAGGCTCCAGCCGCACCTTGTGCGTGCCCTCGAGCCGCCGCTGCACCTTGCTCAGCTTCAGGCGAATGATCCGCTTCAGGGCCTCGTCCCGGACCGGGAAGTAGGGGATGATCACGGTACGGCCCAGGAACGCGGGCTTGAAGGTCTTGTCGAGCTCCGGCTTCAGCGCCTTCACCAGCCCGTCGTGGTTGGGCATGGTCTCCGGGTCGGCCGTGAGCTTCATGATCGTGTCGGTGCCCGCGTTAGTCGTCAGGATGATGATGGTGTTCTTGAAATCGATCTCCCGGCCTTCGCCATCCTCCATCCGGCCCTTGTCGAACACCTGGAAGAACAGCTCCAGCACGTCCGGGTGCGCCTTTTCGATCTCGTCCAGCAGCACCACCGAGTAGGGTCGCCGTCGCACGGCCTCAGTGAGCACGCCGCCCTCGCCGTATCCCACGTATCCGGGCGGTGCGCCCTTCAGAGTTGACACCGTGTGCGCTTCCTGGAACTCCGACATCGCGATGGTGATCACGTTGTGCTCGCCACCGTAGAGCAGGTCCGAGATCGCCAGCGCGGTCTCCGTCTTGCCCACGCCGCTCGGGCCGACCAGCAGGAACACGCCCACCGGCTTCTGCGGGTCTTCGATGCCCGCCTTGGAGGTGCGGATGCGATGGCTGATGATCTCGAGCGCGTGGTTCTGGCCGATGATGCGGCGCTCCAGGAATTCCTCCAGCTTGAGCGCGGCCGCCAGATCGTCGCGCAGCATCTTGCCGACCGGAATCCCGGTCCAGCCGCTGATCACCTGGCTCACCAGCTCGCCGTCCACGCACACCCGGATCAGCGGCGTCTCGCCCTGCAGCGTCTCCAGCTCGTGGTTGAGCCGATCGAGCTCCGCGCGCAATTCCGCGGGATCGTCGCTGAGCGCCGGCGCGGCCGGTGCGACCTCCGCGGCCGCCGGCGCGGCGGCGGGTGCACTGTCGGCCGGGGCCGCCGGGGTGGCGGCGGGTGCGCTCTCGGCCGGGGCCGCCGGCGCGGCAGCGTCCGGCGCGGGCGCGGGCGCCGCGGGCCTGGCCGCGAGCGCTTCCAGCTTGTCGCGCACCTGGCGCACGCGCTGCACGACTGCTTTCTCGGCGTCCCACTGCGCCGTGAGCTGGTCGAGCTGCACCTGGGTCTCGACGCGCTGCTTGTCGATCAGCTCCAGGCGCTCGCTGTGGTCGGTGCCGGTGATCGCCTCGCGCTCCAGCACGCGTTTCTGCGTGTCCAGGCTGTCCAGCCGCCTGATCGCGTCCTCGACGGGCGAGGGCGTGGCGTTCTGGCCGAGCGCCAGGCGCGCGCAGGCGGTGTCGAGCACGCTCACTGCCTTGTCCGGCAGCTGCCGGTCCGCCAGGTAGCGATGCGAGAGCCGGACCGCCGCCTGGATCCCGTCCTCCAGGATGCGCACCTTGTGGTGCTGCTCCAGCGCGGGCGCGGTAGCGCGCAGCATGACCAGGCAGACGTCCTCGGATGGCTCCTCCACCTTCACCAGCTGGAAGCGGCGGGCGAGCGCGGGGTCCTTCTCGAAGTACTTCTTGTACTCGGCCCAGGTGGTGGCCGCGAGGGTGCGCAGCGCGCCGCGCGCCAGCGCCGGCTTGAGCAGGTTGGCCGCATCGCCCTGCCC
>VEPF01000441.1:6249-11594 GCA_012027055.1 Gemmatimonadota bacterium
CTTCAACCGGTTCTCGAACTCGCCCTTCACGCCGGCCCCCGCCTGCAGCAGCGCGAGGTCGAGCGAGCGCAGCGTCACGTTGCGTAGCGGCGGCGGCACGTCCCCATCCACGATGCGCCTCGCGAACCCTTCCACGATCGCGCTCTTCCCGACGCCGGCCTCGCCCACCAGGATCGGATTGTTCTGCCGACGGCGGGTGAGAATGTCCACCACCTGCCGGATCTCGAAGTCACGCCCGAGCACGCGGTCCATCTGACCCTGGCGCGCCTTCTCGGTCATGTTGACCGTGTACTGGTCCAGGTTGGGTGTCGGTCCAGCCCGCTTCACTTCACCGGGTCCGCCGCCCACCCCGGCCGGTCCTTCCGCCAGCGCCGGCCCCGCGTCTTCCGCCGACTTGGCGAAGATCGTAGGCAGCTGCCGGCGCAGCTCGTCGGCGTTGACCTTCTTCAGCTCGCGGCTGATGTCGCTCGCCAGGCGACTCAGGTCGTCCGAAGCCACCAGGGCCAGCATCACGGTCCCGGTCCGCACGCGCGGCGTGTTGAAGTTGACGGAACCGATGGTCCAGGCGTCCGTGAGCACGTGCACGAGCGAAGGCGAGAGCGCGGGCGTGCGCGCGTTCCCCGACTTGAGCCGATCGAGCCCGGCGGCCAGGTCACGGGCCAGGCGCGACCGGTCGATCTCGAAGTGCCGGAGCACGGCGGCGAAGTCGCTGTCCGTGGCATCCAGCAGTTTCAGCAGGATGTGCTCGATCTCGACATCGTAATGAGTGCGCGACAGGCACAGCCCGGCCGCGGCCTCGACCGCGTTCCGCATGTCGTCGTTGAGTTTGCCGATCAGGGAGCGTAGGTCGACGTTCATGAATCTGCCCCGGATTTGAGGGTGAGGATGGTTTCGTCTGCCAGATCGGTGCGTGGCTGCGAACGGATCCAGGTGGACCAGCCCAGGCGCGGCGCGGCGACGCCCTCGCTGCCCAGGCGCACACCCGGCACGTCGCCGGCCGCCAGGACCAGCTGCACCTCGAACTCGTACTGGTCGTGGCTGAAGAAGCGAAGCAGGGCTGCGAGCGGCTCGTGGGCGCTGCCGCCCGGCAGGAACGCGTCGTACTGGGCCCGCTGCAGCGGTCCGAGCCGGAGCCGGACCCTGGCCTGCTGGTCCCAGATCTCATCGCCGGCCACCGCCCCGCGCCCCAGCTGGCTGGCCGGATCGGCCGCTTCATCCGAGACCGTGCAGCGGTCCCGCGCGCTCAGCGGATACCAGCCACCCACGAACTGCTCCACGGTCACGGGCACGGCGAAAAAATCCTCGATCAGCTGCTGCAGCGCGGCCGCGCCGCGCGGCTGCGGGATGAGCAGCCCGGCCCGGGAGATGAGCGCCTCGACCGGGAAGGGCAGCTGCGGCCGGCTCCCGCGCATGCCCACTCCCATCAGGTCCAGCACGTGCTCCCCCAGCAGGTCCGGCCGCCGGTCCTCGCGCGCGGCCGCGAACCGGTACTTCCGCCATGCCAGGTAGAACAGCGAGAGCAGCCGGTGGTGGAACATGTCCAGGAAATCGCCCAGCGCCCGGTCGCGCGCCCGCAGGCGGTCCGCCACCAGCAGCGTGTACTCGTGCGGCAGCACGCCCTGCGGTCCGGTCACGCCCAGGAAATTGACCTTCATCGCGGATGGCCCCTGCTCCCGCAGATCGAGCTCCTGGATCTCGCTGGCCGGGAAGGAGAGCGCGGGCGGTACCCCGAAACGGACGGCTTCGGCGTTCGGGTCGCCGTAGCCACCCACCGGCGCACGCTCCGCGTGCAACCGCTCCAGCAGCCGCACGGCCTGGAAAAAAGAGAAAGAATGGGGCTCGGTCCGGAGCGCGCCTTCCACGTCTTCCAGACGCTCGCGCACCAGGTTCACCGCGGGACCGGAGTCCGCGGACGCCTCCGCTCCGGGCCCTCCGGCCGGGGCGGCCGGCTCGCTCAGACGAGCGCCTTCCAGCCGGCTCTCGGCGGCCATTCCTTGACGGTCTCCCGGCGCTGACGCGTCGCGACGCTCAGCACGTTGAAGCTGTTGAGGGACGTGTAGAGCCCGAGGAACCGCTCGATCACGCTCGCGAAGAGATACACGCCGCCGCCCACGAACTGGTCTTCGTCCAGTTCCAGGGCCACGCGGTGGCCGCGCCCGAAGGCGAGCCCGTGCTCGCCTGCGATGCGCGCGTAGGTCGGCTGGGCGGTGAGACCGACGATCGCCTGGATCTCCTTGTCGGCCGCCGCCGAGTCGCGCACGTTGTGCAGCTTGAGCAGCTCCTGCAACGCCGCGGGACCGCCTTCCACCAGCGACACGAAATTCAGCGACAGCAGCGACGTGAGCCGCCAGAGCAGGGCGCTCTCCACCCGCGGCCGGATCAGCGCGGTGGGCTGCACCAGCGCCGCGATGCGCCGCACGGGTCCGCCGCCCGGCAGCTCGAAGTCGCCCCGGGGATCGCCGATGGGCAGGCGCTTCGGCAGGTCCGCGTTGTAGCACACCAGGCGGGCGGTGACCGCGTCCAGTTCGGGCCGCGCCAGCACGGCGTTCAGGTCCACGAACGAGAGGTACGTGTCCCACGCACCAGTGGCGCGCCAGTCGCGCGGTCGGCGCGTGGCCTGCCAGTAGAGCCGGCCCTGGTCTTCGGCATTGCTGTGCCGGTAGGCGTACAGCGGCTCCAGGCGCACCACGTCCGCGCGCCCGGTCGTCACCGCCGACACATCTTCGATCGCGTAGATCTCGATCGCATCCCGCCGGCGCGCATCCGCGATCACTGGGTACTCCGGGCGGCGCTGCGTCAGCAGGACCGGCTCCGAGATCCGTGGGAACAGGTTCACCACGGGCGTGCACCCCAGCCGGATGACGTCGGCATTGACTGCCGCCTCCAGCAGCGTGCGTCGTTCGCCCCGCTCGAACCGCGAGATCAGGAACACCACTTCCAGCTGGGTGCCGAACGAGCTGCCGCGCAGGCGCTCGAGGCCGCCCAGGTCCAGGAAGAAGTACTTCTCGGGGAACGCGAAGTACTCGGTCAGGAGCCGGTAGCCGATGAAGGAGCGGCGGGGCACCGGCAGCACGCCCTCGTGCTGCTCGAACCCGACCGGACGCAGCGCGCTCGCCGGCAACCTGATGGGCGGTTCGCTCGCCCGCCCGGGCTGGCGCAGCAGCACCTCGACGCAGTTGTTGCAGAGCAGCTCGTAGAGCGCGGCCGCCACCGCCGGCTCGGCGTTCAGGTAGATGCGCAGCGATTCCAGCGGCAGCTTGGCGAAGCCGGCCTCGCCCTTGGCCAGCAGTTTCACGCGCAGCGCGGCCGCCGCCTCGGTGGCGCGCACGGGCGGCTGCAGCTGGTGCGGCGCCACCCACGCGGCCTCGGCCACCTCCAGGGGCCACAGCGTGGTGTCGTAGCACGTGCGGAACCGGCACGCCACCCCGCTGATCTCGCGGGAATGGAGCACCGTATCGCGCGGGATGGGGTAGCCGGTAGTGACCTGCCCCTGCTCCGGATCCACGTGGAACTGCACCAGCGAGATCGATGGCAGCGGGCGCGTGTACTCCGGATACACCGTGTCGAGCAGCGCCTCGGTGATCAGCGGGAAGTCGGAATCCAGCTTGAGGTGGACCCGCGCCGCCAGGAACGCGAACCCCTCCAGCAGCCGCTCCACGTGCGGGTCATCACTCTTGGTCGGCTCCAGCTGCAGCCCGGCCGCAACCCGCGGATACTGCTTCCCGAACTCCGCGCCCAGGCGCCGCAGGTAGGTCAGCTCGCGCTCGTAGTATTGCAGCAGCTCGTCCTGCACTAGCCACCTCCCGAGACGCTGAAGCGGCCGCTGCCGGCATCCAGCACGGTGTCGAAGGAGATCGGCTCGGGATCGGGGTGCAGCCGCAGCATCCCTTCCACCACGAAGCGCACCCGCCGGTTGGATTCGGTGTCGACCGCGCTTTCGCTCACCCGCACGTTGCTCAGGCGCGGCTCGAACTGCTCGATGCACGCTTCCACCTGGCGCAGCAGCTGCTTGCGCGCGGTCGCGGAATCAGTCGTGGAGGAGGTGATGTCCGGCAGGCCGTAGTGGTAGACCGAATCCTGCAGCTCCGGCAGCTCGGGACCCGCCTGGTCGATCACCCGGCGGGTGTTGAGCAGCCAGTCGATGTCGCGCAGCACTGACGCCTTCAGCGCCCGGACCGATTCGTACCAGTTGCGCGGTTCCGGCTCCGCGGAATACGCGAGGCGGTCGAGCACCGACCGCCGCAGGACCCGGTCATTCGGATTCATTGGCGCTGCCGCTCGTGCCGCCACCGCCCAGCCTGATCGCGGCCATGGGGTCGAGGCGGCAGACCCGCGTGTAGAGTGCGGTGAGATCCACGTCCTCCGCGCCCGTGCGATAGGCACAACCGTACAGTAGTGCCAGCGGGTCCGCGATCATCTCGCCTGCTTCCCATTCCTCCAGCTTGTGCTCATCGACCTGGTCGAGCAGCTCCTTCAGGATCGGGAGGGCCACCGCTTCCAGTCCCGCGCCGACCATCACCGCCGCCGCCTGCGCCCGCCGGACGAAGCGCGCCCGGGGCGTCTTCTCCTGGCTGGCGGCGTTCATGAGCAGCTGCATGGCTCCGTGACTGTCGCCGGCGCGCACGCGATCCTGCGCGATGTCGTATACATCCCGCCGCCCGACCATCGGCGCCGCTTCCGTCGGCTGCTCGGGCTCGGCGCCCTCGGCGAGCAGCTGCTGGTCCCCGAGCCAGACCATGGTCTCGCGGTTGGCCGTGGGCGAATCATCCATCAGCGTGAGTCCGGGCAGCGAGGGCAGGTCCCGCAGCAGCGCCCGCAGCTCGCTGCGGATCGCGCTGGCCACCGGGAAATACTCGCGGCCGAGCGCATCGCACGCGGTGAGCACGTAACGCTGCAGGTCCAGCCAGCCCCGGCCGTACGGCTGCGCCATCACGTTCTCGCCCGCCTCCAGCAGCTCCGCCCAGCGCGCGTCCAGCAGCAGCGCCTTGAGCTTGGTGCGGGTATCGGTGCCGGGCGCTGCCAGCAGCCGCGGATCGATCCGGTCGCCGCCGGCCCGCAGCTCGCCCCAGCGGAATCCGCGCAGCAGCAGGTACGCGGCCGGAGCGAGCGGACGCTCCGCCCGCAGCCGCACGGCCGCCGCGGCGATCCACGAGGCCGGGTCTCCGCCCGCAGGCGCCACCCCACTCGTGGCCGCCGCCGGCGCGCCCGCCGCCGCCGGCACGGGCGCCGCGCCGGCCGCCTGCGGCGGCGGCGCCGCCCCGGGCGCGTCCGGCTCCGACACGAGCTTGCGCGTGAGCAGCTGGTTCGCGGCGCGCTTCACTTCCTCCAGCACGTTCTACAGCGGG
>VEPF01000387.1:0-10684 GCA_012027055.1 Gemmatimonadota bacterium
CGAGCTTCGAGCCGTCCGGGGAATCGGCCATCAGGCGTCGAAGCTGGAGGCGTTCGCGCGCTCTCACAACCTGCGCCGGCGCGCCCCAACCGCGCTACCGGCGCGGCGCCGCCAGCGGGATGCTCGGCTCGAGCAGGTGCATTCCCAGGTCGTCGGATCCCACGCCGCCGCTGTTGGTGAGCAGCACCACGGCAATGCCCCTGGCGGGTACCAGGCCCAGGAAGGTCCGGAAGCCGCCAGTTCCGCCGTTGTGCCACACGATAGTGTCCCGTTGAGTGCCCGAGCGGATCCACGCGAGACCAATCGTGGTGTTGGCGTTGCCGGCCTCTGCCCGGGGCTGCATGGCGAACCGGATCGCTTCGGCCGCGGGGCCGGTGCCGCGCAGCGCCGCACTGGCGAAGGCCAGCATGTCATGTGCGTCGGAGCGCAAAGCGCCGGCACCGGCGAGCGTGGGCAAATCCCACGGCGGTACCGTGTCGCCCATGGCATTGTGGCCCGCCACGAGACGCTGGCGCAGCTCGGGCGTGAGCGTGATGGCGGTGTGCAGCATGCCGAGCGGCTGCAGGATCCGCTCCCGCAGCAGCTCCTCGTACGACCGTCCCGCTCGCAGCGCCAGCACGTGGCCCAGCAACCCCAAGCCCACGTTCGAGTACTCGAACTGCGCACCAGGGTCGCGCGGCAGCTGGTAGCTACTCAGGAACTCGTACAGCTGCGGGACGGAGTACTCCGCGTATGGGTTGAGCATGCTGCTCACCCGCAGGTTGGTGGGCAACCGCGACAGCCCTGAATGCTGTGTCGCCAGCAGCTCCAGGGTGATCAGCTTGCCGTTCCGCGACGGTACGGTCACGCCCGCGGGCAGGTACTTCGCCACCGGGTCGTCCAGCGCCACCTCGCCGCGCCGCACCATGTCGGCCAGGAGCACACTGGTGAACACCTTCGTGATCGAGCCGATCTCGAACACGCTGGTGCGATCGAGTATGCGGCCCGCGCCGGCCGTTCCTGCGGTGAAAACCCGGGTGGTGCCGTCCGCCTCAAGCAGGCCCACCACGATTCCTGCCGCGCGCCCCTCCTTCACGCGCTGCTCGAGCATGATCCGTACCGCCGAGTCAGGCGGAAACACGCTCTGCGCCGCCGCCTGGGATGGCACGCCCGCGAGCAGCGTCACCAGAGCGACGCACCACACCGTGGGCTCTCGCCCTCGCGCTGCATCCGGGGCGGCGCGGCGTATTCTTGCCCTGGTCATGGTCACACTCATTCGCTGGCTGGCCGCACTTTGAAGGGGCGCGTTCCGGAGCGGATCGCTCGTTCGCACATGGTTGGCGTCGCGCGCACCGCCCCGCAAGAGGCGATGGCCCCAGAAAGGCGCGAGAACGGCCTGGCAGCCGGCCGGGATCACCGCGGAGCGGGGTGGTACGGGCTACCCCCGCCCTCGGACCCGGCCGACTCCGCCGCTACCGCGGTATGATGGGCAGCGTTACGTGTGACGGATGCGCCGCGTCGTGCAGGATCCGCTGGTGCGCCACGACGAACGCAGTGTCGCGCTCGTAGTTCCCGTTGGTGTTGAGGTTGCGAGCGTACTTGGGGAACAGCGCCGAGGCGATGCTGACCCGGAGGCGGTGACCGGGCTGGAACACCTTCGACGTGAACCACAGGTCGATGTCGTACTGATAGACCTGTCCGGGGACGACCGGCGCTGGAGCGGACATGCTCTGCCGGAACCGTGCCCGCACCAGCCCGTCCTGCACCCGCTCGGCATGCCCGTCCGGAAACACGTCGAGCAGCATGATGGACCAGTCGGTGTCCGTCCGGTCGGTCACGGCCCACAACCTCGCCGTCATCTCGCCCGTCACCTCCAGCGGCCGGGTGAGCGGCTTCGAGGTGAAGACCAGCGCATCGCGGCGCGTGGCGTTGAGCGCAGTGTAATCCTCGTTGAGCGATTCCTCGAGCTCGCGTGAATCGATCAGGTACGGCGTGGGGTCCGCCGGGTCGTAGGTGAACGTGTCGGCCGCCGCGGTTCCAGGTGCCGGCGGCACGCTGTCGAGCACGCCGTCGCCGTTGCTGGTTTGCGCGTGGCCACCCGAGGAGATGTAGAAGTTCGTGAGACGCTGCCGCGCGAGCGGCCACTCGTTCTCCGTGCGCCACTTGTTGTCGCCCGGGACGAAGATGTCGAGGTGCGGCAAAGTGTCCACGCCATTGTTCCGGCCGAGCAGGTAGTGGTCGAACCAGCGCAGCTGGAGGTCCCGGTACGCGTAGCGCGCGTCCGGCCCGAAGTCGCCGGCCACGTAGTCCACGCCCTTGTGCGCGCCCACGCCCATGACGATGTGCCAGTTGGGATGGTTGGAATGATTGAGCAGCGAGTCCGTGTAGTAGGTCGGTCCGCGCGAGTCATCGTACCAGCCGGCCATCGACAGGACCGGCGCCCGCACGTTCTCGATGTACGTAGTGGCCGCGCGCTCCTTCCAGTAGGCGTCCAGCGTGTTGTGCGCGATCCAGCGGTCCCACATGGGCACCTGGCCGCAGCCCAGCCGCTGCGGCAGGTCGATCAGCGGCAGGTGCGTGATGGCCTCGCCGATGTCCAGTTCGGCTGCGTTCGGATCCATGGTCCGATCGCGCATCATGCACGCCCAGTACACGTTGATGGGCCCGAACGCCATCGCCGCATAGGGCACGATCACCCATGGATCGGGAGTCGCCGCCGTGGGCGAGAAGGCGGCCAGGTGCGGCGGATTGCTGACCGCGGCGTACCACGCCAGCCGGCCCTCGTCGGAATGGCCGATCATGCCGACCTTGCCGTTGGCACCGGGCAGCCGCGCCGCCCACTCCACGGCGTCGTACCCGTCCTGGATGTCATGATCGTAGTTGCCGAAATCCGCGACGTCGCCGCTCGACTGGTCGCGGCCGCGCACGTGCTGCGCCACGAAGATGTACCCGCGCGACGCCCACCACACGCCCGCAGGGTGGAGGATGCGCCGGTACGGCGTCCGCTGCAGCACCACGCCGAACGGCCCGCTCCCCACGGGCCGCGCAATGTAGGTCGCGAGCCGCGCACCGTCGCGCGTCGGCATGAAGACCAGCGTGTCCTCGGTGACCGCGTACAGCGAGTCGGACGCGGGCATCTGCCACACCTGGTAGTCGCGCTCGACCACGCCCGGCGTGCTGCGCCGCACCAGCCGGAAGCGGCGATCCATCACCTGGCCGTTCACGTACTGCAGCGCCGCGAGCGTGTCGCCGTGCCAGGCGCCGCGCATCACCACCCGTACGTCCTGCGTCAGGATCACGGAGTCGCCGGCCGTCACGACCTGGTTGGCGACCAGCAGCGACTCGCCCGTGCGCCGCTTCAGGAATCCGACGCTGTTCGAGTCCGCGCCGGCGAAATGCGCGAAGCCCATGCGGCGCCAGCCCTCGAAGCCGAACTTGGGCCGGGCGCTCAGCGCGATGTAGACATCCCAGTCGCCGGCCAGTGACTGGCGATTGGAGCTGAATCCCTGCAGGGTGCCGAGGGCGCACGTGAGCGCCGCGAGCAGGACGAGTGGCTTGCGCATGTCAGGATCCGGGTTCCGAAACGCGTTTGGACCGAGGGCGGCCGGCGAGCAGGATTCCGACGCCGACCAGGTTTGCCAGCACGATCACTACCGTGATCTTGAGCGCGAACGCCTGGACGCTCCCGACCGGGATGATCGGGAAGACCGAGAGCACGGTGTACAGCACCGTCATCAGGAAGCCCGCGACAGCCGCGCCCCTGACCCACCACGGTGGCCGCGGCGTCACCCCACGCAGGCCGATCAGCGGAATCGCGAACATCACCAGGTACGTGAGCGAATAGAAGATCCCGCTCGCATTGAAGATCAGCTGGAACGCTTCCGCCTGCCCGACCCCGACCAGGCTGATCACGGACATCGCGAACGAGAACAGGGCGACTATGGCGATCGAATTGACCGGCGTGCGGTACCAGGGGTGCAGGCGGCTGAACCAGGCGGGCAGCAGCCGGTCCCAGCCGGCCACCATCGGCAGTCGAGTCACGGCGGTGAATGCCACGCTGATCTGCGATACCCGCATGATGAGCGTGAGCACGATCGCGATGGTCACCAGCGGGCCCGCGATGCCGAACGGCCCGAAGCCGGCGCGCAGCACCTGCGGCAGCGGTCCGATCAGGTCGATGTCGTCGGTCGGGACATAGGCCACCACGGTCGCGGTGCCGAGGATGAAGAACAGCGTGATGACCGGCGCGGCGATGCCCACGGGCCGCTTGACCGCGCTCACCGGCGAATGCGTCTCGCCGGCCAGGATGGCCATGTACTCGCGCCCGGCGCACGCGCCGACGGCCAGCTTTCCGAGGACGTTGAGGTTGAAAAGCGACAGCTCCGGCACGGCGGTGTGGAACGGGTGGAACGACCGCAGGTGCCCTGTGGCCAGGCCCAGGAACGGCAGCAGGATCAGCACGCCGAAGATCGTGATCATGAAGATGCCGCCGGCGTTGTGGACCCACTTGGTGAGCGACAGGCCGAAGAAGGCCAGGGTGGCCAGCAGGGCGACTGCGAGCGCCGACGCCAGCGACACGAACCACGCGCTGGACGTCATCCAGGCCGCGCGCGGTCCCAGCGCGTAGGACAGGTACGTCGCCACGGTGAGGCCCAGCTCGGAGGCGAACAGGATCACGTAGAGCCAGAGGTTCCACGCCACCATGAAACCGATGGCCTGGTTGAAGCCCAGCTTGGCCCACTGGTACAGACCGCCCTCGAGCGGCATGAGCTGGTTGAGCCAGATGACCACCGCCGTCAGCGGCACGTAGAAGAGCACCGCCGCGAGCAGCCACAGCACGACGTGCGCCGGCCCGAGCTTGCCGGCCACGCCGATCCACGTGAGACCGATGATGAACAGGATCTGAGTGAGCGCGAGATCGCGGACGCCCAGCTCCTTCCTCAGCTCGGCGCTGCGCGCCTCGACCGCCGCTTCCGCCCGCGCGAGGTCCCTGGTCGTCCGGGTCATGCCGGGCGCTCCGCGAGGATGTCCCAGAGCCGCGCCCACGCCGCCAGCCCTTCATGCAGCCGGCGCACGCGGAAGAACTCGTTCGGCGAGTGGAAGTCTTCGTCGCCGGTGGAGAAGGAGAAGTAGAGCGTCGCCAGGCCGAGCACGCGCTGGAAGATCTCCGCCACCGGCACACTTCCGCCCATGCGGACCACCAGCGGCGGCATGCCGTACACCGCGGAGAGCGCCCGCCCGGCCGCCGCGAGCGCCCAGTGGTCGCGCTCGATGTGCGCCGCGGGCGCGCCGTGCTCGTCCCGCCGGATGGTGAGGCGCGTGCCCGCGGGCGTGTGGCGCTCGAGGTGGCGCACCACGGCGTCCAGCACCGCGGCGGGCCGCTGGTCGGGCACGAGCCGGCAGGTGAGCTTGGCGTGGGCCGTGCCGGGCACGATGGTCTTGGAGCCTGGTCCCTGGTAACCGCCCCACATGCCGTTCACCTCGATGGTCGGCCGGGTCCACTGGCGTTCGAGCGTGGTGTAGCCGGGTTCGCCGAACGCCGCCATCGTTCCCACCTGCGCGAGGTACGTTGTTTCATCGAAGGGCAATGCCGCGATGTCGGCCCGCTCGCCGGCGCTCAGCTCCCGCACCGCGTCGTAGAAGCCCTCGACCGCCACGCGGCCGTCCGCGTGGTGCAGCGAAGCGATGAGCCGCGCCAGCGCGTGCAGCGGGTTGGCCACGCTGCCGCCGTGCCGCCCGGAGTGCAGGTCCTTTGCCGGTCCCGTGAGCGTCAACTCCAGGGCGGCCAGGCCACGGTTGGCAACCGTGAGGGAGGGCTCGTCGGGCCGCCACATCGCGCCGTCGGCCGAGATGATCACGTCGGCCGCCAGCAGCTCGCGATGGCGTGTGATGAAGTCTTCGAGGCTCGGACTGCCGACCTCTTCTTCCCCCTCGAACAGGAACTTCACGTTGAGCGGCAGGCGGCCCTCCTCCGCGAAATACGCGGCGGCCACCGCGATCGGGATCAGCATCGGTCCCTTGTCGTCGGACACGCCGCGCGCGTACAGCCGGCCATCGCGCACGGTCGGCTCGAAGGGCGGCGTGACCCACAGCTCCACCGGATCGGGCGGCTGGACGTCGTAATGGCCATACACCAGCACGGTCGCTTTGCCGGGAGCGCCGCACCACTCGCCGTACACCACCGGGTTGCCCGGCGTGGCGATGGTACGGACCGCCAGCGGCCCGGCGGCGCCGAGCCGGTCCGCGACCCAGCGCGCCGCGGCCTGCACGTGGGCGGCGCAGGCGGGATCGGCGCTCACGCTCGGGATCGAGGCGAACTCGACCAGCTCCCCGAGCACCTGCTCGTGGCTCGCGGCGAGCTTCGCCAGCACCTGTTCCGTCACGCTACTTGCCGCCGTCGATGGAAAGAACCTGGCCCGTGATCCAGCCGGCGTACTCGGAGGCGAAGAACAGCACGCCCCACGCGATGTCTTCGGGCGTGCCGAGCTTCTGCAACGCGATACCCTCCACGAGCGCACGCTGTCCTTCCGTGCCGTAGGACTGCCACTGCTTCTCCGTGGTCGGGTTGGAGCGCACGAACCCGGGCGCGATGTTGTTGACCGTGATGCCCCAGGGACCCAGCTCGTGCGCCAGCTGGCGGGTGAGGCCGATCTGCGCGGCCTTGGCCGAGGCGTACGCCTGGATGCCGGTGAGGCTGACGCCGAGACCGGCGCCGCTCGAGATGTTGACGATGCGGCCCCACCGGGCGGCTTTCATGCCCGGCGCCACGGCCTGCGCGCAGTAGAAGGCGCCGGTCACGTTCACGTCGAAGATGGCCTGCCAGTCCTCGGGCGTGACCGCTTCGAGCGGGCGGCCGGTCTGGCCCAGCACGCCGCCCGCGTCGTTGACGAGGATCTGCACGTCTCCGGCCTCGGCCACGAAGCGCTCGATCGCGTGCTTGTCGCGGACATCCACGGTGCGCACCGAGCACGCGCCGCCCGCCGCGCGGCAGAGCCGCTCGGTTTCTCCGAGCTCATCCTCGAGCACGTCACAGGCCCAGACGCTCGCGCCGCGCTCCGCGAAGGCGAGGGAGATGGCGCGGCCGAAGCCGTGCGCCGCGCCGGTGACCATCACCGTGCGCCCGTCGTACTGGAGATTCATGCGCTGCTGCCCTCCGCTAGCGCGGTGAGATTCTCGAGCGCCAGCGGCCGCTCGCCCCGCTCGACCTCGTGGATCAGTGCGACCAGCCGCGCCGTGAGCGGCGCGGGCACGCCAGCGGCGAGGCCCAGTTCCACGATGATGCCCAGCTGCGCGTCCACCTCGGTCGGCCGCTTGCGCACCACGAGGTCGCGCCAGATCCCGCTGTGGATCTTGGCCGACTTCCGGTTGGGGGCCACCAGCGCGTCGAGCGACCGTTCGGCCGAGCTGGCCGGGGCATCCGGCCGGTACGCATTGGGATCGAAGCCATCGAACGGCGCGGGCCGCACACCCCTCGCCGCCGCGACCGCCAGGATCTCGCGCGCGATGGCCACGTAGAGATCGCGATGCTCGGGGCGGGCGAGGCCGTCGGCTATCGAATCGTTGGTGAGGGCATTGGCGAACAGCATCGCGCCGTACGCCTCCTTGCCCCACAGGTAACCCCAGAGATTGTCCGTCGCGTCCGCCCGCTCATCCAGCACGCGCCACGCTTCGCACACCGCGCGCACGCGCAGCGAGCTGCCTCGCCCGGCAGTGGGCCCAAACACCTCGCCGATCCGGATCGTGCCCCGGCCGCCGTAGTGGATGACTCCCGGCTCCAGGTAGTCAGCCCCGAAGTTGACGAACGCGCCCACCGTCCTGGCCTCGCCGACGATCGGCGCGATGGTCAACTCGTTGAGTCCGTTCTGCGCCGACACGACGCAGCCAGCTTCGTTCAGGTGAGGGAGCAGCGCGCGCGTGGCGGCCTCGGTGTGCTGGGCCTTCGTGGCCAGGACGATGGTGTCCCAGGCGCCGCGGAGCGTATCCGGCGTGAACACCGGCAGGTGGGCCGTGAACTCCGCGATGGGTCCGGTCAGGCGGAGGCCGGAGCGATTGATCGTGTCCACGTGCTCGCGGACCGTGTCCACCAGCGTGATTTCGTGGCCCGCGCGCGCCAGGTACGCGCCCAGCGTGCCGCCGATCGCGCCCGCGCCCCAGATGAGCATGCGCGTCCGCTCCATCAGGACGGCTCCCCCCACGTGCCGGCCAGCAAGGCGCGCGTTTCTTCGACGGCGACGTCCCACAACGCGAGCAGCTCTTCGTCCGAACGCTCGTAGAAGCCCCCGAAGTTCCCGTCGCCGAGATACTCCCGGAGCGCGACCGGATCGAGCGCGCGCACCTGCGCCATGTCGACCATCGGCCGCTGGTGCTTGGGCACCTCGATGCCGGGCAGGCGCGTCCACGGAAAGTTCTCCATCCAGGACCCGTGCGACGCCACGGGGTCGATCTCCTGCACCTTGGCCCACGTCCTGGGCGCGTTCCACCAGTTGTGGAACAGCACCCGGCAGCCCGGGTGGTCGGCGGCCCACTCCTGTGCCAGCTGCGCGGCCGCGCCGTTCCCGCCGTGCCCGTTGCAGATCAGGATGCGCCGGAAGCCGCTGTGCGCCATCCCGTCCAGGATGTCGCGCACCACGCGCAGGTGCGTTTCGAGCCTGAGCGAGATGGATCCGGGAAACTCCCTGAAGTAGGGAGTCACACCGTAGGCGAGCACGGGGAACACCGGGATGCCGAGCGGCTCGGCCGCCTCGACGGCGACGCGCTCCGGGAGGATGCAATCCACGGTCAGGCGCAGGTAGCCGTGCTGCTCCGTGCTCCCGAGCGGCAGCACGGCCCGATCGTCGTGCTCGAGATACGACTGGACCTGCAGCCAGTTCATGTCGCTGATGCGCATGGGCAGATTCCGTATTCGAGGAAGGCGGAGGAAATGTATGGCGGGGGGCAGGAACGCCAAAGCCCCACAACGGAAACCGTTGCAGGGCTTCGGCTTGAGAATCGGGAGGGCGGGATTCGGCCGGTCGCGGGAGGAACTTACGCGGCCCAGGCCTCGCCCCTCCGCCACAAGGCTGGTGGCTTGGACCGCCAGCGCGCATCTTGTGGCACTCACGAACAACCGGGAATGGTTGCGCCGCCGCTCTGCTGAACTGGTGATCTTCGCCTCCCGCCCAGCGTTGGGGGGATATGTGTGCACACTGCAACAAGGAACCGCGATGAGCCTCCCCAGGAACACCATCACGACACTCATCATGGCAGCCGGCATGGCCCTGGCCGGGTGCGCCCAGGACAGCACGGCTCCCGATGCCGGCCTGGCACCGAACTTCGCCGTGGCCGGCTCCAGCGGCGGCTTCATCGTGTCCTTCAAGAGCACGGTCCCGGCCGGGTTCGCGGCGCGCGTGGTGGCATTGGGAGGGGAGGTGAGCTGGGTTCACGGCGCGGCCGGGTTGGCTGCAGTGACCGGGCTGACGCCCAACGCGGCTACGCAGCTCGCCGCCGCAGCCGGCGTGAGCGACGTACAGCCAGACACGGAAGTCTCGCTCGAACTGCCCATCGCCGCGCTCGACGGCGGCACCGTGGCTGATGCCGTGACCAGCCAGGCCAACCCTGCCACGGCCTCCCGGTACTCGTGGCAGTGGAACATGCGCTCAATCGGTGCGCACACCGCGTGGGCGGCGGGCAAACTTGGATCGCCGGATGTGACCGTAGCCATCCTGGACACGGGGCTGGATTACAACATCAACGACCTGAACGGCCTGGTGGACCTGTCGCGGTCCGTGTCGTTCGTCACCAGCGACAACACGCTGACCTCGACCTACTTTCCGACCCGCGACATGATCACCGACTACCACGGACACGGCACCAACGTCGCCAGCCAGGTCAGCAGCAAGGCCGCGGCGCTGGCGGGCGTGACGTCGCGCACCACGCTGATCGGCGTGAAGGTGCTGAGCCGGACCGGCAGCGGCTCGCTGAGCGGGGTCCTGGCGGGCGTGCTCTGGGCGGCGGACCAGGGCGCCGACGTCGCCAACATGAGCCTGGGTGGCGGCTTCGAGAAGGCCGCCAACGGCAGGTACGTGGGTATGATCAACCGGGTCTTCACCTACGCCGGGAGGCGCGGCACGCTCATGGTCGTTTCGGCGGGCAACGACGCCGCGGACCTCGACCATAACGGCAATCTCATGCCCACGTACTGCACGGTCCCGACGGTGCTGTGCGTGTCGTCGGTCGGGCCGACCACCTGGACCGGCAACCCCGACGATGTTTCCTACTTCACGAATTACGGCCGTTCCGCCATCGGCGTCGCTGCGCCCGGCGGCAACGCCGATGCCGCCAACGGCTTCCAGTCTTCCGCCTGGCCCTGGGGCACCGACATCGCCTCCTGGGTGTGGTCGTACTGCAGCAAGACGCGGCTCGCGGGGCTCACGAGCGCCGGGGCGCCGATCCTGACCACCTGCTCGGCCGGCAATCGCATCAGCGGTTACATCGGCACCAGCCAGGCGGCCCCGCACGTCTCCGGGCTGGCCGCGCTGATCATCGCTGAGACCGGCAAGGGCAGGCCCGCGCAGGTGAAGGCTGCGCTCGTCAAGGCCGCCGACGACCTGGGCCAGCCGGGGACGGACCCGTTCTACGGGGCCGGGCGCATCAACGTCGCTCGGGCAGTCGGGCTCTAGCAGGTTGCGGAAAAACGGGTGATCACAGGTGCGGTTTCCCTCTGAGT
>VEPF01000387.1:10694-11565 GCA_012027055.1 Gemmatimonadota bacterium
TAACTCCATTTACGTGTAGGAAAACAGCCGGAACGCTGCAGGCGCTCGTACGCCGCTCGCTTCAGCGGGTATGCGACGATTCAAAGGCCGCCGTGCTCGGCTCTTCCAATCAGTTGTTCCGCCGCCGTGCAGCCAACGCCCAGCGACGTCGTGCTACCTCAGGCCGAGCGGCCCGTGATCATCCCACGGATGGGCGAGATGTTCGACCCCGTGCTGGCCGGCTAGTTGGGGATACGCCGACGACGAGCTGGCCGTGGCCGTGTGCCTCTCGATCGAAAATGAAATTCACACTGATGAGCTCTCAGGATTGTATTATGGTCGGGAATTGACTGCCTTCGTCATTTCAACTCCGCTTGGTGGAGCGCCATTGATAGATGTTCTCCATTCCCTGAACCCCAACCACAGCTACATACCATGAAGAGACTTCTGGTCACCTGTGCAGTGATCGCGCCATTCCTTGCAGCATGCGCTCCGGGAGCCGACGGCAAGATCAAACTCGGTACGTTGTCCGATGGAGCCACCGCTTCCCTCGTAGCTGCTGCAGACGGGAAATGGGGAATCGAAATCACCCGGGGACGGACGGCTGCATTTGCCCAGCCCAGCCCGGTTCAGATCGAGGTCTATGTGTCCGGGAATGACATTCGGCAAATCAATGCCGGCTACGATTCAACAGCCAAGAAGGGTGGTGTCGTGACGGGACAGGCCACTGTTGAAACCGGCGGTGGTGCCAGCTTCCTGGTTTCGGACCAGTGGGCAGTCACCGACGGCGTGCTGACCATGAAACGCGCTGTCTCTGTCATAGTAGATCAGCAGGGCTCAGGGGTCTCCTCTGCCATACGCCTGGTCACGAACCCCGAGACATCGTGGGAAG
>VEPF01000184.1:0-8084 GCA_012027055.1 Gemmatimonadota bacterium
CGGCACTGGCGGGGCTCAGGCCGGCTGGTGGGCGCGTAGCGCAGTTGGTTAGAGCGCTACGTTGACATCGTAGAGGTCACAGGTTCGAGTCCTGTCGCGCCCACTGTTGGAGAATTCCGATCCGCCGTCGCGTCGGACCGTGCGCGTCGTTGGCCGAGCGACCGTCGGTTTTCGGCGCCCGACGGCGGATCACCGGGGCTGTAGCTCAGTTGGGAGAGCGCCTGAATGGCATTCAGGAGGTCAGCGGTTCGATCCCGCTCAGCTCCATTCACGCCGACAACCGTGGGTCCCGCTCGCGCGGGAAGGGCGTGCCGCCTCCGGGCGTCACGCCGGCACGGCAAAGGCGGGACGCCACTGTAGCTCAGGGGTAGAGCACTCGATTCGTAATCGAGCGGTCGTCGGTTCAATTCCGACCAGTGGCTCTGCGAACAGCAGCTGATTGACAGCACAGGTGCGATGCGGGAGTAGCTCAGTTGGCAGAGCATCAGCTTCCCAAGCTGAGGGTCGCGGGTTCGAGCCCCGTCTCCCGCTTGTTGCGCGGTGGTTTTGCGAGCACGCCGCCCGGAGGCGGCGTGCCTTTCACGAGCCAGGCGCAACCCACGCTTGCCTGCGCAATGGCGGCGTGAGAGCAATTTCGTTCACTGCCCCTTGGTGTAACTGGCAACACGTCTGACTCTGGATCAGAAGAGTCCTGGTTCGAGCCCAGGAGGGGCAACTCGATGGCGCTGGAGAGGTAGCCAAGTGGTTACGGCAACGGTTTGCTAAACCGTCGAGCCCGAAAGGCTCGCGTGGGTTCGAATCCCACCCTCTCCGCTGTACCGCCTCGCCGGCCTTCGTTTCGGTGGCGTAGCTCCGGACCCGGGTCTCGAGCCGCGCCGGGGACAGGTGTCCGAGAGGCTTAAGGAGCACGATTGGAAATCGTGTGGGGTTAACACCCTCGTGGGTTCGAATCCCACCCTGTCCGCTGCAGGCTGTCACAAGCGTGGGTTGCGCTTGCTTGTGATGGGCTCGCCGCCTCCGGGCGTCGAGCGTGCCGGGAAAGGCGCAACGACGACGACGGGGAGTAGCTCAGCCCGGTAGAGCACTGCGTTCGGGACGCAGGGGTCGCAGGTTCAAATCCTGTCTCCCCGACTGGATAACTGAAAGCCCCACCATGCCTTGTGCGTGGTGGGGCTTTCTTCGTTTGCGGCCCCGGCGGGCGGCGCGGGGCGCGGGTGCTCCCGCTCCGGAGGCGCTTGATTCGAGCGCCTGCCTCAATTACATACCACAGTATCCACAATGGCGGCGCTCGTCCCTGGCACTCCACGCCGGCGGCCGGGCACCGCGCCTGGCGCTGCCGTGCAGGCGCTCCGTACCCAACCGCTGGAGGCTCGATGAGGAAGATTGGTTTCGTGGCGCTCGCGCTGGTGCTCGCTGCCTGCCAGGACAGCCCGCAGCAGATCACCGCTCCGGAGGCGACGCGCTCGCCGGAATTCAGTACGGGCGCAGTCCCGGGCCGCTTCATCGTCACGGTGCGTGCCGGCGTTGCCCCGGCGGAGGTGGCGCGGACACACGGCGTTGCGCCGGACTTCGTGTACACGTACGCGCTAAACGGCTTCGCGGGCGAGATCGCCGACGCGGCCCGCGATGGGCTGCTGCGCGACGCCCGGGTGCTGCGCATCGAGCCGGACGGCGTCGTGCAGGCGTGGGCCACGCAGTCGGGCGCCACCTGGGGGATCGACCGCATCGACCAGCGGGCCCTGCCGCTCAGCGGCACGTACACCTACAACAACACCGGCGCGGGCGTCACCACCTACATCATCGATACCGGCATTCGTTTCGCGCACACGGAGTTCGGCGGACGGGCGACGAGCGGTTTCGACGCCGTGGACGGCGGTGCGGCGGACGACTGCAACGGTCACGGCACGCACGTGGCCGGCACCGTGGGCGGTGCGACCTACGGCGTCGCCAAGGGCGTGGCGCTCGTGGCCGTGCGCGTACTGAACTGCAGCGGCAGCGGGACGACCTCAGGGGTGATCGCGGGTATCGACTGGGTGCCCGCCAACCATCAGGCGAGTGCGCCGGCAGTTGCGAACATGTCGCTGGGCGGCGGCGCCAGCACGGCTCTCGACAACGCCGTGAAGGCAGCGATCGCGGATGGCGTGAGCTTCGCGGTGGCCGCGGGCAACGGCAACATGGCGGGGATCGCACAGGACGCGTGCAAGTACTCGCCGGCGCGGGTGGCCGAGGCCATGACCGTCGGCGCGACGGACGGGTCGGACCGGAAGACGTCGTGGTCGAACTACGGCAATTGCGTGGACTGGTTTGCGCCCGGATCGCAGATCACGTCCGCCTGGTACACCAGCAACACCGCGACGAACACGATCAGCGGCACGTCGATGGCCACGCCGCACACGGCCGGCGTCGCGGCGCTGTACCTGCAGAGCAACCCGACGGCCACTCCGGCAGCGGTGCGGGACGCGCTGTATGCGGCCACCACCAAGGGCATCGTGAGCAGCGCGAAGACCGCCAGCAACCACCTGCTGTTCACCAGCTACTGAGCCGCCCTGCGCTGACGAACCCCCTGCCCCGCACCGCGGGACAGGGGGTTCGTCCGCCAGCGTACCCGCCACGCGACCGGCGAGGCCGCTCGCCGCTGGTGATCCTTCGAACTCCTGGAATCCTGTCGCAAATCCCGGGTTGCCGGCTCAGCGCAGGGTGCGCACACCGATCATGATGCAGGTAGCCAGCCAGGCGGTGGCGACCAGGGCAAGCAGACCGAGCTCGAGCCAGCGTACGCGCTGGCGGCCCGGTCTTCCGTGGAACCAGGCGAGTACCGACGCGGCGGCGATGCTGAAGCCGAACGTCGCGAGCGCGATCTCGAAGACGACATTGGGCACGTGCGAGTGCTGCACCAGGAGGCTGACGAATCCGAGGACGGCGAGCCCCACGCCGATGGTGACGGCCACGATCTGCGGCAGCCGGCGTCCGAGCAGGTCCTGCACGATGTCGCCTTCCACGGGAGTACCGGCCGGCGGCGTCGGGGTCGTGCCGCGATCCTGCGGTGCCCGGAGCGCCTGGGCGATGATGGTTGCCCGCGGACGCCTCGCTGGATCTTTCGCCAGGCAGTGCTCGAGCAGGTCGGCGAGGGGCTCATCGACATCGGCGCGGAGCGTACGGAGCGGGCGGGGCGGCTCGCGCAGGTGCGCAGCCATGATGGCGGAGCCTTTGGTGGCCCGGAACGGTCCCTCGCCGGCCAGCAGCCGATAGCCGACGATCCCGAGCGCGTAGACGTCGCTTGCTTCCGACGCCTCCTCGCCGCGCAGCTGTTCCGGGCTGGTGTACTCGGGCACGCCCAGCACCTCGCCGGCTCGGGTGATCCGCGAGTCGCTCCCCCGCGCTTCCGGCAGGACCCCGGCGAGCCCGAAGTCGGTGACCAGGACCCGGCCGCCGTCCTCGTCGCAGAGCACGTTGCCGGGACGCAGGTCACGGTGCACGAATCCGCTCCGGTGCGCGGCCGCGAGCGCATCGGCGATCTCCGCGAGGACGCGCCGCGCCAGCGGGATGGGCAGCACGCCTTCCGCGCCGAGCTTGTCATCCAGCGTGCCGCCCTTGACGTACTGCATCACCAGGAAGGGCACGCCGCTCGAGAGATAGCCGAACCGGTGCACGGCGACCGCGTTCGGGTGATTCAGCGCGGCGGCCGCGCGCGCCTCGCGCTCGAAACGCGCGCGGGCGACGTGGTCCGCGGCCCGCTCCTCGGCCAGGACCTTGACCGCGACCAGCCGGTTCAGGCGGGGCTCGCGCGCGAGGAAGACGCGACCGGTGTGGCCCTCACCGAGGGGCCGCAACAGCTCCAGCTCCGGCCGCAGCTCGCGCTCGAGAATGGCGAAGCTGTCACCCGGGGCCGTCGGCTCCGTTGGTGCGGCAGCGGTTGGGGGCGGGCCGGCAGGCGGCCCGGGCATCTGAGCCATGGTGGCTCGCTTCCGCGTGTGCGCGGGGTGGCCGGCGCGTATCGCCGCCCGGTGCGTCGGCGCCTATCGTAGTGGCCACCGGGATGCGACACAATAGCCGCGCGGCTCCGATCGAGGGGCAGCGCGGGGACCAGCGTGCGGGAGGCATGGGGTGGATCCGAATCCGTTCTGGGAGCAGCCGGACATCGTGCGCGATTTCGCGGACCGGGCGCCGGACGTGCGCCTGGTGGCCCTGCTCGAGAGCCCGGCCGCACGGGACATCAGGCGGGCCCTGGACATCGGCTGCGCGGGTGGTCGCAATACCGTCTTGCTGGCGCAACACGGGATCGAGGTGCACGCGCTGGACGCTGCGCGCGCCATGGTCGCGGAAACCAGACGTCGCCTGCATGCAACGCTCGATGAGGGGACCGCGGCGACACGTGTGCAGCAACGGCGGATGGATGAGCTGGACTGCTACCCCGACGCGCATTTCGACCTGGTGCTGGCGCTCGGGATCTGGCATTCGGCCGGGAGCTGGGCCGAGTGGCAGCGGGCGGTGGCGGAAGCGGCCCGCGTACTCGCGGTGCGGGGCAGGCTGCTGCTCTCGCACTTCACGCCGCGCACGGAGCTCACCGGGTGCGGCGTGCAGGCCGTCCCCGGCGAACCGCACACCTACGAGGGCTTCGAATCCGGGCGCGCCGTGCTGCTCGAGCGCGCCGAGATCGTGTCCGAACTGCGCCCCATCGGGCTGGAGCCGATCCGACCGCTGGAGGTGCTCACTACCGAGAAGGATGGCGGTCGGCGGGTGTCCGTGACGGGTGAGCTGGTGCGGCGCGAGCGATAGCCGGGCGCGCGCTCAGCGCGCGTGCAACACCGCCTGGAACGCGAGCATCGCCGCGATGGAGATGGCCAGGGTAACGATGACGACCGGCAGGGGAGCGTCCTGCCGGGCCTCCGGGAGCAACTCGCGCGCCACCATCCAGAGCATGGCGCCGGCCGCGAATCCGAGACCCGGGGCGAGCACCGGCGTGAACAGCGCCACCAGCAGGAACGCCGGCACGGCCATGAGCGGTTGCGGCAGGCTCGAGAAGATGCTCCACCCCCCGGCTTTCAGCGGCGAGGTGCCGCGGGGCACCATCACCAGGCTGATGGCCAGTCCCTCGGGGATGTTGTGGATGGCGATGGCGGCCGTGATGTAGAACCCGAGCGTTTCTCCGCCGCCGAATGACACACCCACGCCCACTCCTTCCGTGAAGGAGTGGAGGGTCATCACGCCGAGGATGAGCAGGACCTTCAGCGCGTCCGCGTGATCCAGTTCGCCCCAGCTCACATCCCGCCGGCTGAGGATCCGGTGGCTCACGGCGATGAAGACCACGCCGAGCACGGCGCCCGCAAACGTGCCGTACGCATTGCGCTCGATGCCCTCGGTGATGAGGCTCCAGCTGGCCGCGATCATCAGCCCGGACGCCAGCGCGTTGGCGATGCCGAGCGCGCGCCTGGTCAGTGCGCCGAAGCAGAACGGGACCGCGCCCAGACCGGTCGCGATGGCGGTGATGCTCGCGAAGAGGAAGACCTCCCCGGCGAGGTGGAGCGTGCTTCCGGTCATGTCGTGAGCGGGTGGCAGTGAACCGGCCCGAGGGAAGGTACGATCCTGCCGGCCGGAGCCGAAAGCAGGAAGCGAGTCAGACAAACAGGGCCGGGGCCTGGCCGCGCGGTGCGCAGCCGGGCCCCGGTCGGCGGAGGCTCGATGCAGGGTGGGCGTTCAGCCGCCGCCTTTCCCGCCCTTCTTGCCCGGCGGGTCCACCTTGACCCCGCCGCGCGCGCCGGCGCTCGCGTCCGCGCCGACTCCCACGCCGCCCGCGCGGTTCATGCCCTGGCCCTGCATCTGCGCGGCCGTCTTCGATTGCAGCTTCAGCAGAGCTTCGGGCCCGCGTCCCATGGCGGCCTGCACGGCTGCCAGGGCCTGGTCCGAGGCACGTCCCATCGCCACCAGGTTGGTGAGCACCGCCACGGCCACGGCCCGGCGCTCACGCGGGGCCGTGCGCGCGACTTCGGCAATCGCATTGTCGCTGACCCCCGCCTGCACCGCGTCCGCGGCGATCGCGAGATCACCGTCGGTGGCAGCCTCCACGCGACCGTTCTGCAGTGCGGTACGAGCGCGCGTGAGCGCCTGCAGCCGGTTCTCGACCGCCAGGGCGATGCGCTCCATGGGCACACCCTTGGCCTTGCCCTCGGCGACCTTGCTCTCGAGCAGGGACACCGGGATGCCGGCCTGCAGCGCCGTTTGCAGCGCGGTCTGCACCCTGGCCTCGGCGGTAGCACGGATCGGGCGCTCCGTCGGCTGTTGCGCCGAGCCCGCGAGCGGGGCCAGCGCCAGCCAGACCGGGAGCATGACGCGGTACCTCATGTTCCAACTCCTGTGACGTTCACCTCTGCCCTATGGACGACCTGCGCCGCCGACCGGTCACATGCGCACTCCGGCCAGGGATGCCTGCAGCTGCTCGCGGGCGCGGTGCACGCGCATCTTCACGGCGCTCACCTGCGAGCCGGTGATGGCGGCGATCTCCTCGTACCCGTATCCCTCGTGATGCCGCAGGAGAAACGCTTCCCGCAGCAGCGGCGGCAACCGGTCCAGCGCTGTGTCGAGAGCGCGCCGCAGCTCGTGCGGGGGCGGCGCCGCAGCCAGGCTGGTCTCGGGGACGTGTTCGAGACCGAGGGTCTGCTGCCGCAGGTCGCGGCCGTGGTCGAGCACGCGGTGCCGCAGGATGCCGAGTAGCCACGCCCGGAAGTGGTCGGGCTCGCGGCACTGCCGCAGGCGCACATAGGCGCGCACGAAAGCATCCTGTACCAGGTCCTGGGCCACGTCCGGCGACGCACCCATGGTGCAGGCGTAGCGATAGAGCGGCTCCTGGTGCCGCCGCACCAACTCCGAGAACGGCTCCCGGTTCCCGGCGAGGACCAGGCGCACCAGGGCCGCATCGCCGAGCGCGGCAGTACTCGCTGCATCCGTCCGGGCGGTCACGAGCGTCACTCGATCACCAGCACGGCCTGCCAGCCGCCCATGCCGTCGCTGCGACGGCCGGGCACCGACGCGGGGACGAACCACTCGCCCCGCTCGTTCACGAACGCGTACGCGTACACGCCAGGCTCGAGCGGGATCGTCACACTCCACGTTCCCCCCGAAAGCGTCATCGGCAGCGGGTTCCAGCCCGTGAAATCTCCGGCGATGCTCGGGGTGCCGGTTACCTCCCGCGTCCGCAGCCGGATCACGGCGCGGCCGTTCGCGTAAGAGGCTGGGACCGGGGCCGCGATCGCCGTTGGCCGCCCCATGCGGATGCTGGCGCCGAGGACCGCTGATCCGGCCGTCTCGCTGCGGTACAGGGGATCGTATCCAGCCGAGCGGAAGCCAGCTTCCAGGCGGACGCCGCCGCCCAGGTCCACGGCGCCGGCGACGGACCACACCAGCTCGGTGGGGCCGCCCCGCGTCCACTTCCCCAGGCTGGCCGAGAGCGCGCCCGGCCCTGCGACCGCGCGCGCGGTGGCGCCGGCGTAGGTGACTGCCTCGCGCCACTGCTGCGCTTCCGGACCGGCCTGCACGGCACCCAGGTCCACCAGCAGCCGGGCGTCCGCCGCGGGCAGCAGCTCCGACGTCCGCGCCCCCGCGATCGCGCTCGCGCGTGCCGCGCCGCCGGCCCGGGCCTCCCGGCGGCGCGCGCCCGCGTCGGCGGCCAGGACCAGCGCGGCCTGCGCGCCAGCGCCGCGCACGAACCAGACATCGGGCGCGGGCGTATCTCGCAGGAGCGTCGCATTCGGTTGCTCGAGGAGACTGTCGGGCGCGTGTTGCGCGAAGGCGTGCGCCGAGAGGTCGAGATGGATGCCCAGCTTCCGGGCAAGAGACAACCGTTGGCCGGCCCCGCCGGCCGCCCAGAACTCCTGCCGGCCAAGCGGGAGCCCGGCCGAGACGCCCAGCCAGTCGCTACTGCCGGCGCGCGCGAGCCCCAGCACCACGGCCGGATCGTCAGCGCTGGTGGCGAGCGCCCCGTTGTACGAGATGCGCCCGACCTGCGCCCCGAGCCGCCATTCCTGGGCCCCGCCGGGTGCGGCCGCCAGCAGCGCGCCCAGGGCCAGATGCGCGCTCCCACGCATCAGGCG
>VEPF01000184.1:8094-11503 GCA_012027055.1 Gemmatimonadota bacterium
CGGCGCCAGCGGGAGCGCCGTCGCCCACACGCCCGGGGCCACCTGCTCCATCGGGTAGCGCCTGTCCCAACCGCCAAAGTCTCCCACCAGGGCGACGTCCCGCACTCCCGGAGCGCCGAGCCGGAACTGAATCAGTTGATCCGCTCCCGGTACGACGGCGGTCACGGTGGCTCGGGGTTGGCGCACCGCCAGGGCGGCCCCGCCCGCGAGGAGCAGCGCGATCGCGGCGATGGCGGCGATCGGCCGCAGCGTGAGCGGGTGCGGTTGCCACAGCCAGCGGAACGGTGCGGCGAGATGCCGGAGACGCGGGACTGCTCCCGCGGCCGCGGGCTCGGCGGTCGGCTGGTGCGCGATGCGCCACATCACCTGCCCGGTCATGTCCGGCACGGGGCCCGGATCCGGCGGTTGCGCGAGCGCCTGCCTGATCAGCTGCTCCGCCACGCCCAGCTCCGCGCGCTCCGCTGCCGTCAGCTGCTCGACCGGCAACTCCCCATCCAGCGCCTGCTGAATCCTGCGATCCATGTCCGTGCTCCGTTCCGCCCGGTGGCTGCAGGGCAACTGCTGCAAATACCCCTCCACTGAATAGACGGCGCCGCTGGCCCGCCGGTCACTTCCGCACGCCCGGTCGCCGGTTCTGGGCTCCACCCCCGAATCGGCGTTGGACCTGCGACGTCTGGCACTCGCTTTGGCACTCGTCCCGGCGGACGGTTGTCGGGGTGTCTCACCGGGTTGATGGAGAGGCCGGTCGGGGTTAGCTTTTCCGCCTCCGGGAGGGCTAGTCCTAATTGGTAAGGCACCGCACTCGAAATGCGGCGCGGGAAACCGCTTGGGGGTTCGAGTCCCTCGCCCTCCGCTCCTGATGCAAGCCTGTGGCCCCCTCCGCCTGGCGGAGGGGGCCTTTTCTGCGCCTCCACCCGAGACTCCCCCGCACCGCGCGGCTTTCTGCTGGCGGGGCACGGCCATAACTTGGGCCTGTTTCCGGTTTGCCCGTGCGGCAGCGATTTGCTCCGCAAGCCGAGTATCATGCCGCCGATGTAGGGCACCAGCCAGACGCACCAGACCCCGAGGCTGTAGCGGTGGAAGCGGCGGCGCAGCCGCTCATCGCCGCGGCGCACGACCACGCTGGCCCAGCCCGCGTGGGCCAGCATGAGCCAGAGCGCGATCTGGCCGGTGATGGTGTGCAGGCTGGCCCAATCGAAGCCGGGGCGCATCAGCTCCATGGCACCCGTGCCGCTGATGTCGAAGAGGAAGCCCGCCCAGAACGCGGCCACGTGCCGGGGCAGCAGGTAGCGCCGGATGTGCTCCGACCACACGCCCACCGAGTAGAACACCAGGGCCAGCGTGATCAGGATGATGGCGGCGAGCTCGAGCCTGGTCATGATGGCGCTTCTTCAGGTTGCCGGAAGCGGTGGGAGCGAGAGCGCGTGATCGGCCGGTACGGCTTCGCCGCTCCACGCCCGTTGCGCGGTCCAGCGGCGGGGCGCGCCCGTCCAGAAGGGGGCGCCGGCCGGCAGTCCCAGGGGCAGGAACACGGTGGTGGCGAGGTACAGGCTGCCGGTGGAGATGTAGGCCTCGGCGATGTCGGGCTGGGAGCCCGAGAGGCCGATGCGCAGCCAGCCGTCCCGGTCGTAGGTGTCGGGCGCGGCCATGACCCGACGGATCACGGCGGTGAGCGCGGTGCGCACCTGCGCGGGGGGGAGCGCCTCCGGCAGCGCGTCCATGAGCGCCACCTGCGCGAGCAGCTGGAAGGCTCCGAAGCGATAGGCCAGGGAACGGCCGATCACCGGGAACGTGCCATCGGGCGCGATCAGCCGCTCCTGGACGGTGGCGTAGCGGCGCGCGATCTCGAGCTGGCGCTGGTACAGCTCGCCATAGCGGGCCTGCCGCTCCCGCACGGCGCCCAGGATGTCGAGCAGGAAGGGCTGGATGACGAAGCTGTTGTAGTAGTCCCAGTGGTATTCGGGCCCATCGCCGTACGTGCCATCGCCGACGTACCACTCCTCGAGCCTCCGGATCACCAGGTCCACGCGCGTGGCATCCCACTGCGCGTCCAGCCGCAGCAGCGCGACCTCGACCATGGCGCTGAAGAGCAGCCAGTTGCTGTAATACGGAACGATGACCCGCGTGGCCTGGAGCGCCTCCACCAGGTTACGGTGCGTGGCGGTGTCCAGGCCCTCGCACAGCACGGCCGGGGCGCGCACCAGCGCGTGCGCGAGGAACGCGGCATCGACCAGCGGTTGCGTGCCGCGGTTCCAGTTCATGTAGTCCGGTGAGCGGGGATATACCGCGTTCACCAGGGCCGTGCGCGCGAGCTCGATGTACTCCGCCCGCGTCCGTCCTTCCGCGGTGTTGTCCGGGCCGAGCGCGAGCCAGGGGGCGAGCCCGGCCATGGTGCGGCCGAAGGCCTCGAGGTGCGCGACGTCGGCGCGTGACTCGGCGCCCGGCTTCACTTCCACCGGCATGCGCGCGCGCAGCTGCCCGGCCGCCAGGTTGGTCAGCACGGGTCGCACCATGCGGGTGAGCGTGGCCACCCAGTAGGCGCGCTCGCCGCGCGCCTGCGCGGCGGCCGGTGCGGCGGGTTGCGCGAGCGCGCGCAGCGGCTCGAGCGCGCCGAGGGCGGCGAGCGTCTGCAGGAAGGATCTACGGATCATTTCCGGGTCCCATTCTCGGGGTGCGCAGGCCCGCGCGGCGCGCGCGGGTGCGGCAGCGAAGCAGTATTGACCCGTTCGGCGCCCGCGCGCCAGATTGCCCCGCCGGCCGCCTCCACCGATGCCCGGATTTCGCCCGCCCCTATGGGACCCAGGACTGCAGTCAGGAAATTGCGCGCGCCCGCCTGGCTGGGGGTGCTCGGCACCGAGCCGCGGCTGCTCTGGCTGATGGGCCTGTTCTTCCTGGTGCTGTGCGCGGTCGGCATCCTGCGCCCCACCAAGAACGCGATCGCGCTGGACGGCATCGGCGCCACGAATTTCTACAAGGTGTACCTGGTGAGCGCCGTCACGGTGCTCTTCGTGCCCCTCTTCAACGGGCTTTCCCGCTATTTCTCGCCGCGCGTGCTGTTCGCAGTGATCGCGTGGCTCTTCGCCGCCAGCCTGCTGCTGCTCCGGCTCCTGTACCGGGGCGGCAGCGCGGTCTTCGGCATGGTGTTCTACGGCTGGTACGACCTGTTCGCGGCCGCGCTGCTGATGCAGTTCTTCATGGCGACGCAGTACTACTTCGATGCCCGGAGCGCGAAGCGCGCCTACCCGGTGGTGATCGCGGGCGGCTCGATCGGCGCCTCGCTGGGCGGCGCCATCACGGCCGTGGGCGCGCAGACGCTGGGCACGCCCGCCCTGCTGCTGGTGGCCGCCGGTTTGGTGGCCCTGTTCGCGATCGGCATCCCGCTGGTGTTGGCCGGTCCGGGCGTGCCCAG
>VEPF01000279.1 GCA_012027055.1 Gemmatimonadota bacterium
CGGGGCTGCCCTGATGCCGGTCGCGGGAAACAGTCAGCCCGGCGCGGCGGGGCTGGCGCTCGCCGATTCCCTGGTGGTCCAGGCCACCGACGCAGGCGGCCGGGCGGTGCCGAGCGTGGGCGTCACCTGGACCGTCCAGGCCGGCGGCGGCTCGATCGTGGGCCGGACCCTCACCAATGCCAGCGGCCGGGCATCCGCCCGCTGGACGCTGGGGACCGTGGCGGGGAGTGCCAGCGTGCTGGTCTCGGCGGGCGACCGGAGCGCCACGTTCACCGCGACCGTCAGGCCCGGCGAGGTGAGCTCGGTCGGGCTGACTCCGACGTCGTTCACGCTCGATCCCGGCACGCAGCGCCAGCTGCAGCTGGCCGTGGCCGATGCGTTCGGCAATTCGGTGAGCGACCGGCCGGCTTCCTGGGACAGCTCCGAGCCGCTCATCGCCACGGTCGACAACACCGGCACCGTACGCGGAGTCGCGGGCGGCATCGCCACCATCCGCGCCACCGTCGACGCCCGCAGCGCCACCGCCACGGTCACGGTCACCGGGCCGCCCGCGCCGCTCCCGACCATCACCGGCCTCGTGCCCGCGGTGCTCGCGCCGGGGCTGGCCGCAACCATCAGCGGGACCTCTTTCGCCGTCGTGCCGGGCGGCTCTCTCGTCACCATCAACGGAGTGGCCGCCACGGTCACCGCGGCGGCCGCGACCGAGTTGCAGATCGCGGTACCGGGCGCCGACCGGCTCGGCTGCCTGCCCCTGACCACGGTGGAGGTGGCCGTCAAGGTGGGCAGTGCCCGGGCGGTGCGGCCGCACCCGCGCCAGACCGCCACCCGGCGCACCCTGGGCGTGTCGGATGTCGTCTTCGGCACCGCTGCCGCCGGTCTCGGCTGTAGCGAACTGGCGGCCGGCAGCGGGCGTTACCTGGTGGCGGTCTACAACGTCGGCCCGGCTTTCGCCGGCACGAACCAGCAGTTCGTCAACGCCGGGCCCGGGATCCAGCTCCGCACCTCGATCGCCGCCACGTCCGGCGACGTGGTGCCGTCCGCGCTCGCGCCGGCCTTCGGCAGCGAGCCGGCCACTGGCCCGCCCCTGGCCGCGCCGGAGACCGAGCGCGCGCTCCGGCACCTGCGCGCCCACGAACGGGTTATGGACGCCAACGCGCGCGCGCTGCGCCGGGTGCCCCTGCCCGCCCCTGCCGGCTTCGCGGCCCGCGCCGCCCTGTACAGCGCCGTCCCGGGCGAGGGCGCCACCCTCTGGATCCGGTTCCCGGACGTCTCGAAGGAAAGCAGCCTCACCTGCTCGCAGTTCGATTCGGTGCGCGCTCGCGTGGTCCAGGTCGGCACCCGGGCCATCGTGCTCGAGGACATTGCCGCACCGCTGGCCGGTCAGCTCGACACCCTGTATCAGCGGCTGGCCACGCAGTTCGACCAGGTGCAGTACCCGGTCATCCGCGACAACTTCGGCGACCCGCTGGTGCTCGATGGCCAGCTGAACAACGACGGCCACGTCTACATGCTCTTCACCCGCCGCGTGAACGGCCTTTACGACGGGAAAATCCTCGGCTACGTCTGGTCCGGCGATTTCGATGACGGCACCTGGCGCCGCCTGAGCAACCGGGCCGAGATCTTCTACGGCATCGTGCCCACCGTGCTGAGTGGCGGCGGCAGCAGGGACTGGGATCCGGCCAGCTGGTACAACTACGCGCGCTCCACAGTCGTGCACGAGCTCAAGCACGTGGCATCGATGGCGGCTCGTTTCCACAACCACGATACCCGTTTCTCGGCCGACTCCATGTGGCTGGAAGAAGCGGGCGCCATGGTCTCCGAGGAGATCTGGGCACGCCGTCTGTTCGGATACCAGCAGCGGGGGAACGTCGGCTTCAACCAGAGCATCTACTGCGAGCTGAACCTCACCGGCAGCGGCTGCACCGGCATGCCCATCGTGATGCTCAACCACTTCGCATTCCTGTACGACTACTACGAGCGGTCCGACAGCCTGTCATTCTTCGGCCGCGCGGCCGATGGCGACGCCACGTTCTACGGCAGCGCCTGGGCCTTCCTGCGCTGGCTGGCCGATCATTCCGGCATGGCGGAATCCGAATTCCTGACCCGGCTCACCCAGGCCAGCACGGCCGGCCTCACCTCCATCCAGACGGTGCCCGGCCGGAGCTACGAGGATCTCTTCCGCGATTTCGTGCTGGCCACGGCGCTGGATGATCGGCCCGGCTTCACGAGCACCAATCCGCGCCTCTCCCAGCCTTCGTGGAACACCCGCGACATCTTCAGCGGCATGAGCCGGCTGCGCACCACCGGCGGCGGCATCCCCTTCCCGCTCTCCTTCCCGCTCGTCGCGCGCACCCTCAGCCCCCCCGGCGCGAGCGTGGGCCAGGTGCGCCCGGGTGGAGCCGCGCTCTTCGAGTTCGAGGTGCCCAGCTCTTCGGGTCAGGCCCTGGAGGTGGTCGCGGCGGATGGTGGTGCGCTCGCGCCCGGCTTGCGGGTCGCAATCGTGCGCGTGCAGTAACGGGGAACGGGTCGAGCCGGTGCGGCCGCCGGGGGCCGCCAGGAGCGCCGCCGGCCTCGGGTGACGGCCGGCCCTGCACCTCCCCCGCCGACCGCCTTCTGCTGGACCTGCCTGACGCTCAGCGCGAGATGGAGTACACGTAGGCGGACACCGCGCGCACCTGCTCGTCCGTGAGCGGGGCGCCGCCCTTGGGCGGCATCGGCGCGGGGTGCTGCTTCGGCTGCGGCACGCCGTTGGTCACCAGCTTGACGATCGACTCGTAGCTCCCGTCGATGTTCAGCCACTGCGAGTCAGCCAGCTTCGGGGCCAGCGGCCCGCCCGCGCCGCCCTGGCCGTGGCACGCGAAGCACACCGTGTCGAACGTCTTCTTGCCCTCGTCCACCATGTCCTGCGTCACCCCGGCCGGCGGGGCCGCGGCAGGCCCCGCGGCGGGGGCCGCGCCGGCGGCCGGCGCCGCGACCTGGGCGGCGCTGTCGAGCGCAGGGAACTCCAGGGGCTCGCCCGAAGGCCGGTTGGGCTCTCCCAGGTCCCGCATCGCGGTCGCCTGCTCGTGGTGGATCAGGAACGTCGGAACGGTGTCGCCCGGTCCCCGGGTCGGGCCCCGGGTGGTACCGCTCTCCGGATTCCGGCACGCACCGGCCACCAGCGACAGCAGCAGCACCGCGCTCACCTTCCGCACCACCAGTCGCATGGTATCGTCTCCTGGAGAATGCCTGGCCAGCCGCTCAGCCCCGGTGGACCTGCGCGCCCGTGAGGCCCAGCTCGGTGCCGATCGACCGCATCGCTTCGATCACGTTCTGGATGTGCTCCGTCAGCTCCACACCCAGCAACTCCGCGCCCCGCCGCACTTCTTCCCGGTCCACGCCCGCCGCGAACGCCTTGTCCTTCATCTTCTTCTTGACCGACTTCGCCTCGAGGTCGTCGATCCCGCTCGGCCGCACCAGCGCGCTTGCGGTCACCAGGCCCGTGATCTCATCGCAGGCCAGCAGCGTCCGGTCCAGCAGCGTCTCCGGCGTCACGCCCGTGAACTCGGAGCGGTGCGCCAGGATGGCGTGCAGAACGTCTTCGTCGCAGCCCCGGGCCCGCAGTTCCGCTACGGCCCGCAGCGGGTGCTCTTCCGGATGTTTCTCCCAGTCCAGGTCGTGCAGCAGGCCTGCCAGCCCCCACCGCTCTTCATCCTCGCCGAAGCGGCGAGCGTAAGACCGCACCGCCGCTTCCACGCATTTCATGTGGTTGCGCAGGCCCTCGTTCTCGACCCACTGCTCCAGCAGCTCCAGGGCTTCCTGGCGTGCGATCATCGGCTCTCTCCCGGATGCGGCGCGAGGCGGGAAAATGCGGGCCCCGCCGGCGAATGTAAACTCCCGCGTCCCGCTCCCGCGGGCGCGGACGCAGCCAGCAATACCCGTAGCTGCTCCGGCGCGGCGACGGGCGCGCGGCAGCTGCGGCCGACACAGACGTAGGCCCGCGGATGCGTCGCATCCACCAGCGCAGCCAGGTGCGCCGGCAAGGACTCCCGGCTCACCTCGGCAGCGTCCAGCCAGCGCACCGTGAGCCGCGGCCGGGGCATGCGCAGGGCCTCCTGCAGCAGGTCCCGCCCGACGTTGCCCGCGCCTACCACTACCACCTGAACCGGGTCCCGCGTCGCCCAGCCAAGCGCGCGCATGTAGGTGGCCGCCGCGCTCCGCTGCCGCTCGGCCGCCCCCGCAAACGCCCGCAGCACCTGCTCCGCCGGCGCGCGGAACTCGGCCTCGCCGGTCAGCTCGGCCAACCTGAAGAGGGAGAGCGCCGCCACGGCGTTCCCCGCGGGCGTCGGCGCATCTGCGCTGGAGAACTGCGGCGCTGCCAGCGGACTCGCCGCCTCCGGGCCACGGCTGGCGCGGTCCTGGAACGCGCCGTCGTCCCCGGTGCCGAACCGCGCCCGCAGCACCTGCGCCCGCACCCGGGCCTGCTGCAGGTAATGCGCATCCTGCGTCAGTTCGAACGCATCCAGCAGCGCCTGCAGCAGGAATGCCTCGTCCTCCAGCAGCTCCTCGCTCTCCGGGTCGCCGACCCGGTGGGGCACGCCGCGCCCGGGGCTGGTACTGGCCAGCAACCGGTCCAGCGCGCGAAGCCCGATCGTGGCCGCGTCCTTCCGGCCCGCGTACCTCGCCGCGGTCATGCAGCCGGCGGCGACCAGCGCCACCCAGCCGCTGTACTGCGTGCGATCGACGTACGGCTGCGGCCGCTGGCGGCGCGCGGCGCGCAGCTGCGCACGGGCGTGCTTCAGTTCCTGGCGCGCCTCCGCCTCCGTCATGCCGAACCCGGCCGCAACCTGCGCCACAGGCACGGCCTCGAAGAGCACGTGCCGCGCCGGATCGTGGCGCATCCGCGCGCCGCCGTCATCCAGTCCCCAGTGCCGCGCCGCGAGCGCCGCCCGCCGCTCGTCGCCCGCCACCGCTGCCAGCAACTCGCCCCGCGTCCAGGTCCAGTAGTCGCCATCATCGTCCGGACCGACGTCGGCGTCCTGGGACGCCGGGAAGCCGCCCGCGGCCAGCAACTCGGGACTCAGCGCCAGGTAATGATCGATGATGCCGTCGCACACGGCGCGGAACCGGGGCTGCCCCGTGACCGCCCAGGCCCGGGCGTACGTGGCCAGCAGCGGCCCGTTGTCGTACGCCATCTTCTCGAAGTGCGGGACCAGCCAGCGCGCGTCGGTGGCATAGCGGTGGAAGCCGCCCCCGAGCTGGTCGTGGATGCCGCCGCGCGCCATCGCGACCAGCGTCTCCTCGAACAGACGGCGCATCCGCGGCTCCCCGCCGTCCAGCCACTCGTCGAGCAACAGGTCGAGCACGCCCGGGCTGGGGAACTTGGGGGCATTGCCGAAGCCGCCGTACCGAGAGTCGAAATTGCGGGCCAGCTCTGCCGTCGTGTCCGCGATCAGTTCCGGCCGCAGCTCGCCGGCCGCGGCCTCCGAGCGGGCCTGACTGCCCAGTCGCTCCCGCACGCTCCGCGCTGCCTCCCGCGCCCTGTCTCGTTCCTCGCGCCAGATGCGCGCGATCTCCCGCAGCACGCGCCCGAAGGACGGCCGCCCCATGCCGTCCTCGGGGGGGAAATAGGTGCCGCCGTAGAACGCTTCGCCGTCCGGCGTGAGGAACGCCGTGAGCGGCCAGCCGCCCTGCCCGGTGAGCAGTTGTACGGCACGCTGGTAGCGTCCGTCCACGTCCGGCCGCTCGTCCCGGTCCACCTTCACCGGCACGAACTGCTCGTTGATGAGCGCGGCCAGCGCGGGATCCTCGTAGCTCTCCCGGTCCATTACGTGGCACCAGTGGCACCAGATCGCGCCGATGTCGAGCAGCACCGGCCGGTCCAGGCGGCGCGCCCGTTCGAATGCCGCCTCGCCCCACGGCGCCCAGTGCACGGGCTGCGCGGCGCCATGTCGCAGGAACGGGCTGCGTTCGGTGCCCAGCGAATTGCGCGGCGGTTCGTCCATGGCGTGGCCCGTGCTACCCGCGTGAGCTCGGGCACAGGTCGGAGAGGGTGCACGCCTCGCACCGGGGCGTGGGCGCGCGGCATACCGCACGACCGTGGTAGATGAAGAGGTGCGCCAGCATGGTCCAGTGCTCGCGCGGCACCAGCTTCATCAGGTCGCGCTCGATGGACACCGGATCCTCGGCGCGGCTCAGGCGCAGGCGCTGCGAGAGCCGGGCGACGTGCGTGTCCACCACGACGCCGTCATTGCGACGGAATGCGTTGCCGATCACCACGTTCGCGGTCTTGCGGCCGACCCCCGGCAGTGCCGTGAGCGCCGCCATGTCGCTCGGCACTTCCCCGGCGTGCCGTTCCGCCACCGCGGTCGCCATGCCCAGCAGGCTCCTGGTCTTGTTGCGGAAGAAACCGGTCGAGCGGATCAACTCCTCCACTTCCTCGGGGCGCGCCGCCGCCAGGTCGGCGACTGTCGGGAACTGCCGGAACAGCGCCGGCGTCGCCTGGTTCACCCGCTCGTCCGTGCACTGCGCCGAGAGGATGGTGGCCACCAGCAGCTCGTACGGATCCCGGTGCGCCAGCGAGCACTGCGCGCTCGGGTACTCCGCGTAGAGCCGCTGCAGCAGCGCCGTCGTCCGGGCTCGTCTCGCACCCGCGGTCTCCCGCGCAAACCCCGGCTTCGGTCGCGGGACTGCCCTGCGCCCGGCGGCTGCGCGGGTGGTGCCTGCCTTCGTGGTTCGCTTCTTCAAGTATCCCTCACCTGGAAACGACGCTGCACTCGCGCGTGGTCTCGTGGCTCCTCGTTCGCCCGCCGGGTCTCCGTACTACTCGCGGCGCACCTTCCGGCGCTCGGCCCGAGTTCCGACGACGCTATCCCGGGCTCCGCAACTGCCAGAATACGCGCGCGGCGAGCTTCAATACCTCGCCGGCCGTGCTCAAGCCATGGAGGTGCTCGCCTCCGGGTAGCACGTTCCCGAAATCGGGACCATCGGCCCGGACCGGCACGTCGCCCCAGTGACCCGCCGGGGGCAGCGGTCCGGATGACAGCTCGATCACGGTGAAACCGGGACGGGCCTCGTGGACACCTAGCACCAGCAGCAGCTGGAGCGCGTTCACGGCCGGATCACCCCCCACCCAGAAGAACCCATCGACCGGCTCCGCCTGCTGGCCGGCGGCGCCCGCGACCCACAGGCGATGGGGCGGGAGCTGCACGTATCCCGCGGACCCTGGCGTCTGCAGTTGCCATGGCCCGATCCGCTCCAGGCGCAGCAGGTGCCCCAGGGTGGGCGCGTCAATGGCCTGAGCGGCGGCGCCCTCCTGCCAGTGGCGAAAGGCATGGAAGGTCAGCAGCCCGATCTGCGCCGCCCCGGCCGCCCCCTCAGGCGCGATCTCCGCCATCAGCTCGCCGGTCTCGCGCAGCATCAGGAAGCGCTCGCAATCCGGCGCCGGTGCGCCCGCCGCGCCGCGCGCGGCCGCGATCCGCGGGAAGTGTTCCGCCGCGAGTCCCGGCCGGCCAAACACGGCCTCGAAGGGTGTCAGCCGCTCAGCCATCAGCGATGCGCTCCGCGCTCACCTGATACTCTTCGACGGTGCGGCGTGCGCCGCCGAAGATGGAGCGCAGCACGTGCAGAGCACCCGGTTCGCGGGTGATCACCAGGACCAGGCCGGGCGGCAACGGCTCGTCGGCGTCCACCTCCAGGAACAGCACCTCCGCCCGGCTCTCGGGCACGCTCACCCGGTAGCGTTCCCCACCCCAACCGAACTCGAGTTCCGTGCCGGTCCGCTCGAACTCCCGGAAGTAGTTGTCTTCGACCTGGTACCAGCCCCCATCCTTCGGTTTTCCCGCCCGGTAGAACGACGGGTCGAAGTGCTGCCCCTCCAGCCGCTTGAAGTTCTCATCCACCGCGTAATCCAGGTCCTCGAGCGCAGCCGCATCGGCCAGCGACTCCAGGTGGTGCTGCAGTTCGTGCGTCAGCGTCTCCCACAGCTCGGTCTCCCAGTCGAACTCCTCATCCAACCGCGCCAGCCGCCAGAACGAGCCGTAGTAGAGCACCACCAGCGAACGGGTGGTGTCGGGGCCGCCGAAATCCGATGGATAGCTCTCCGTCAGGCACTCGCCCAGCGTGTACACTCCGTCCATGGTCCGGTGGGCGCGTGCCCCCCGCTCCACCCGGATCCCATCGCTGCCGGCCCGGTACTCGCGCGGGATCTGTTGCCACAGCTCGGCGGCGCGCTGCTCGAACTGCTCGAACGTCATGGTGGGATGCGCCCTCGGCGCCGCGGGCATGCCCGGCGCCAGCATCGGCAGTCGCTGTGCATTCGAGGGCCACGGCCGCGCCTGCGGCCGGGCGTGGACCGCCCGAATATAGGGCCACTCCCTGCTACCGCGAGATGCTCGACTGAAACGTTGCCGGGGGACCGTCCTCGACCTGCCGGATCGATGCCACCCTGCTCCCGCCCACCGCGGTTGCGGGCGCCACGCCCATTGCAGCCGCCGCGATCCGAAAGGGGCACGCCGTACGGCCCGTCCGGCGCCGAGGCGACCTGGCCACAGCCAGGAACGGCGGGCGATCTGTCAGATCACCCGCCGTTCGTCAGTCGGCTGCGGCGGTGCGCGCCTACCGGATCAGCTCGCGCACGTGCGAGACGGCCCGCGCGGCATCGATGCGCTCCTGCCGCAGCGTGTCGCGCTCCCGGATGGTGACCGTGCCATCCGCCACGGTCTGGCCGTCCACGGTCAGGCCGAAAGGAGTGCCCGCCTCGTCCTGCCGGCGGTAGCGCCGCCCGATCGCGCCGCTGTCATCGTAGAAAGACGGGATCCCCGCGGCGCGCACCTCCCGCTGCAGCTTCTCCGCGAACTCCGGCATGCCGTCCTTGTTCACCAGCGGGAAGACGGCCACCTTGGTCGGGGCCACGCGCGGATGCAGTCTCAGCACCACGCGCTTCTCGCCCTTGACCTCCTCCTCGTGATAGGCGTCCGCGAGCAGCGCCAGCATGGTGCGTCCGACGCCCACGGCGGTCTCGATGACGTACGGCAGGTAGCGCTTGTCGCGATCGTTCGGATCCACGTACTCGAGCTTCTTCCCGGAGTACTCCTGGTGCCGCCGCAGATCGAAATCCGTGCGGTTGTGCACACCTTCGAACTCCGACCAGCCGAACGGAAATTCGTACTGGATGTCGAACGCCCGCTTCGCGTAATGCGCCAGCTCCGTCGGGCCGTGCTCGTGGAACCGCAACCGCTCGGAGCGGACGCCCAGGCTCCGGATCCACTCGATCCGCTTCGCCTTCCAGTACTCGAACCACTCATCGTCTGTGCCCGGCTCCACGAAGAACTGCATCTCCATCTGCTCGAACTCGCGCGTGCGGAAGATGAAGTTCCCGGGCGTGATCTCGTTGCGGAACGCCTTCCCGATCTGCGCGATTCCGAACGGGATCCGCTGCCGCCCCGAGTTCAGCACGTTCAGGAAATTCACGTAGCTGCCCTGCGCCGTCTCGGGCCGCAGGTACACCGCCGCCGCGGCTTCTTCCACCGGACCCATGAAGGTCATGAACATCAGGTTGAACAGCCGCGGTTCGGTCAGCTCGCAGTCCTTGTGTTGGCCCGGGCGCATGCTCGGCTTCCGCGGACATGCCGACTCCCCCAGCTGGTCGGCCCGGAACCTCGCCTTGCACGCCTTGCAGTCCACCAGCGGATCCGTGAAACCCGCCACGTGGCCGCTCGCTTCCCAGACTCGCGGGTGCATCAGGATCCCGGCATCCAGGCCCTCTATGTCATCCCGCTCGTGCACCATCGCCCGCCACCAGGCTTCCTTCACGTTCCGCTGCAGCTCCACGCCCAGCGGACCGTAGTCCCATACCGAGCCGACGCCTCCGTAGATCTCGGAGGACTGGAAGATGTAGCCCCGGCGCTTGCACAGGGACACGAGCTTGTCCATCAACTGACTGTCGTTTGCCATGTTCTGATGCCGTTCGTGGACGCGACCATAGCCCCAGCGAGTGCGCAACTTACCGGGACCGGGCCAGCCACAGCAACGGCCCCGCCGCCGCGCGCCGGAAATGGAAAACCCCCAAGTCGATACCGGGGGTTGCCTGGGCTACGGTCCTGCGTCGGACGCGTCCGGGAACGTCAACCTTCCGCAGTCCGCCTCAGCTCCCGCACCAGGTCCTGGAGCTTTTCCGCACGCGCCGCCAGCCCGTCCGCAAGCCGCCGCGCGCTTTCCGGGTTCGCCTGGCGCCGCCCGCTCCGCCAGGAGCGCAGGACGTCATAGCTGAGACGTGACTCCGACGCCAGCTGACGCATCGCGAACGGCGCCTCCCGCAGCACCCGCCGCACCGTCTCGTGAAGCGTGTCTCCTGCCACAATGGTCTCCTCGTTGGGGCCCGCCGTACCCTAACGGCGCGCGCCTCCCGGGCTCAACGGAGCGAACGGGTCCAGCCCGGGACTGGCCGGAGGGGCTGGCTCGGGCGCCGCCGCCGGCCCGGTGCCGGCGGCGGCCCGTGGATCAGAAGATCTTCAGGTCGATGTAGCGATTCGGACGCTGGCGGATGTCGGTGGCGAGCGCCCGGACCTCGCGCAGGGTCTCGTTCCACTCGCGGAACAGGCTCGAGTCGTTGACCAGCAGGCCCAGCGTGCCGGCTCCGCGGTCGATCTTGGCCATGACCGATGAGAAGGCGGCCAGTGTCGTGTCCATGTTGCTGGCGGCGGCTGAAAGCGAGTGGGCGCTCTGCTCCACGGCATTGATGGCTCGCGCCATCGACGCGCCCGCCTCCGCGCGCTCGAGACCTTCCGTGCTGCGGCGCAGCGAGGCCGCGGCGGCGCGCAACTCCATGAAGGCCGCCCGCAGCTGCCCGGCGCTCTCGGGCAGTTCCGCCACGGTCGCGTGCACGTCGCGCACGGCTTCCGCCGAGAGCAGCGCCGCCGCCCCACTGAGGACGCTGTCGGCGCGGGTCGACAGGCCGGCAGCCATGTCGGTCAGCTGCGGGCTCGCGCCGCCGCCGATCGTGTCGCCGTCCTGCACCGCGACGAGCGACCGCCCGGGCGTCAGGATGACGGTGTGCGCCCCGAACACGTCGCCCTGCACGTCGGCCCGGGAGTCCGAGGGGAGTGCGAACCCGCGGTCCAGGCGCAGCACCGCGATCACGCCGCCCCGGTCCGACAGCCGGATGGACCGCACCGAGCCGACCTCCACGCCTTGCAGTTGCACGCGGTCGCTCCGCTTGACCCCACCGCCGTTCTCGAGCTTCACCACCACGTCCATGCCGCCCCGGAGCACCGGCGTGCCCAGCAGCCAGTACAGGCCCCAGAAGAAGACGATGGTGGATAAGACGGTGAGAATGCCAATCGCCATCAGGTTGCGTCTGCGCTTGTTCATCGTTCTCTGTGAGGGCTTTCAGCCTCGTCGGCGCGGGTCCGGCGCACGAATCGCCGCACCAGCGGGTCCGGGTTCTGCAGGATCCCCGCCGGTGTGTCAACAGAGCGGATCTGTCCGTCGGACAG
>VEPF01000142.1 GCA_012027055.1 Gemmatimonadota bacterium
CCACCGACACGTCCGGGTGCGACAGGATGAAGCGCAGCGCCGCCTCCGGCAGCGTCATGCCGCCGGGCAGTGCTGCGGCCAGTGCGTCCGCGCGCGCTACGCTCGCGGCCAGGTTGGCGGGATTGAAGTACCCGTTCCGGAAGTCGCCCTCGGGCCAGCGGCTCTGCAGGGTGAGCGTACCCGTGAACGTGCCCTCGTCGAACGGCACGCGCGCGATCACCCCGATGTCCAGCTCGCGGCAGAGCGGGAACAGCTCGTCTTCGGGCGCCTGGTCGAAGATGTTGTAGATCACCTGCACCGCGTCGATCAGTCCGGTGCGCAGCGTCCGCAGCGCGTTCCACGGCTCCCACCGGTTGATGCTGATCCCGAATGCGCGGACCAGGCCCTGGTCCCGCAGGTCGGCGAGCGCACGCTGCCAGCGCTCGTCCTCCGCCCAGCCATCCTCCCAGACGTGGAACTGCAGCAGGTCGATGGCCGGCACGCCGATGTTCTCCAGGCTCTTCTCGGCGTACTCCCGGATGTGGTCCGGCGGGAACACCTCGTCGAGCGGATATTCGCGGCGCGATGGCCACGCCCGGTTTTTCGGCGGGATCTTGGTGGCCGTGTAGATGCGCCGCTCCGGGTTGGCCCGGATCAGCTGGCCCAGCAGCCGCTCGCTCTTCCCGGCGCCGTAGGCCCAGGCGGTGTCGAAGAAGTTGCAGCCCAGGTCCAGCGCCAGCTGCAGCGACGCCCGCGACTCCCCGTCATCGGAGCCGCTCCACCCGGCCATCCCCCACATCCCGTACCCCAGCTCGCCCACCTCCCAGCCGGTACGCCCGAATCTCCGGTAGTTCATGGACTCCATTCCCCCCTGTGCGACGTGGTTTCGAGCATGATACCGGTGCTCGCGGGAGCGCGCACCTGCCTCTTCCAGGGCCGGAACGGACTCCCGTATGTTGCGCTTCGAAGCCAGCCGCAGCTGTCCCAACGTGCGGCTCCGCCCGGCAGTGCGGGCGTGCCCACGTGATCGCCACCGGTTCCGGGAGGCCCGCCATGCCGAGGGAATCGCACGTCGTGGAATGGATCGCCATCGGCCTGAGCGCCGGTTTCTTCGCCCTCATGGGAGGGCTGGTCCTGGTGTCCGGCATCAAGGATGTCTGGCGCGCGGCAGCCAGCCTGCACTGGCCCCGCGTCCCCGCCGAGGTGGTCCGGTCGGAGGTGACCAGCGAGGCATCCCGCGACTCCGATGGCGCCACCAACACCATGTACCGCGCCCAGCTGCTGCTGGCCTACGAGGTGAACGGCCAACACTACACCACCGGCCGCATCCGCTTCGGTGAGTCGCTGGGCTCGGGAGACCCGTCCGAGCCGGAAATGCAGCGCCTGCGCTACCCGGAGGGCGCCCGCGTCAGCGTGGTGTACGACCCGGCCGACCCGGCCGTGGCGTCCGCCCGGCCGGGCATGGCCGCTTTCGCGCTGGTCGCGCCACTGGCCGGTATCGCGCTGTTGCTCGGAGCCGCACTCATCATCCTGACCGGGCTGTTTTTCCTGTCCAACACGCCGGTGCTGCCGCTGCTGTTCCGGCTGTTCGTGTCGGCGTTCATCCTCATGGGCCTGGCCATGGGCGCGGCCGGCGCCCGGAACCTGTACTTCGGCTGGGCCAGCCGGCACTGGCCCACCACCGACGGGGAGGTCGTGTACCAGCAGGGTGACCAGATCCGAAGCCGCTGGCGGAACTCCGAGGGCAGGCTCGTGCACGCCACCAGCCACGCCACCGCGATCGTCTACTCCTACCAGGTGGCGGGAGTCACGCACTTCGCCAACAATCGGCGCTGGGGACAGCTCGCCGGCGCGGGAAGGCAATGGGCGGCCGACATCGCGGCCCGTTACCCGGTGGGCGCGGCCGTGACCGTGCGCTACGACCCCGTCGACCCGGACCGCGCCGCCCTGGAACCGGGCTTCACCTCGGACGTCCTGTGGCTGCCGCTCATCGGCCTCGCCTTCCTGCTCTTCGGCCTCGCCGCCTGGATCTGGGCGATCCCGGCCTTCACCCGCACCTGGGGACCCGGCGGCTGAGTCCCACCCGAGCGCCAACGCAGGGAAGCGATGGCAGAGCGGGCGTCCACACCGGTGGGCGCCCGCTCTCGTAACCGCGCTGTCGGGTTCCGCCTTCGCGTCGTCAGTCCTTGCGCCACAGGTTCGGCAGGAACCGGTAGTACAGCAGGTGCCGCCAGGTGGCCCAGTCGTGGCCGCCGTAGCCACCCACGTAATACTCGTGCGTGATGCCGTGCTTCACGAGCGCATCGTGCAACGCGACGACCCGGTTGCCCATCTGCCCCTTTGCCTCCTCCGATCCCTGACCCACGAACAGGTAGTCGATCTTCTGATTCACGCTGGGATCGTTGAGGAACTTCGCGACGGCCGTTTCGGCAGCGACATCGCCGGCGCTCAGCACGCCGAAGTTGGCGAACAGGTCCAGCGAGTTGAAGCCGACGAACATGGTGTGGCGCCCGCCCATGGACAGGCCGGAGAGCGCGCGGCCGCGTGGATCGCGGCGTACGCTGTACTCCCGTTCGACCAGCGGGATTACGGCCTTCCTCAGCTCCTGCTCGAACAGGTTGAAGGTCAGCTCCACGTGCCGCGGGTGGTTCCGGTGCACCACCTGGTTGTTGGGAATCGCCACCACCATGGGAACGACTTTGCCCTCCGCGAGCAGGTTGTCCATCATGAAATTCACCCGCCCGTCGTACACCCAGTTGGAGGGCAGGTCGCCGCTCCCGCCCACCAGATAGAGCACGGGGTAGGTCTTGCCGCGGTCGTACCCGGGCGGCGTGTAGACGTAGAGCTCGCGCTCGCCGTTGGTCACGTCCGAGTGGTAGACGTGCCGCGTCACCAGCCCGTGCGGTACGTTGCGCGCGTCGTAATACGCCGGACCGCTGCCGTGCACCACCAGCTGGCTGTAGGGCGGCATGGCCGTGAATCCCGCCACCGTGTTGTTGGGGTCCGCGATGCGGACGCCGTCCACGTCGAAACTGTAGATGTACATGTCCGGCCGGAGCGGGCCGACCGTCAGCGTCCAGATGCCGTCCTCGCCTTTCGTGAACGGCACCGGCTGACCGGATTTCCCGAGCGCAGTGAGGATGGCGACGCCACCGAGCGTCACGCGTTGCGCGGCCGGGGCCTTGAGCTTGAATGTGACCGTCCCGTCATCCCGCACGTCCGGCGAGTTGAGGTTGGCGCTGAACGGGATCAGGTTCTCCGTGTTCTTCTGCGGATTCCAGTCCAGGTTGATGTTGGCCTGTTGCGCGCGGCCGAGGGCCGGCAGCAGCAGGCAGGAAATCGCGACACAGGCGCGCAGGTTCATGTTGCCCTTCGAAGGTTGTCGGGTTGCACTGCTGTCAGTACGGCGCTCCTCGCGGGCGCCTACTTGAAGATCCTCGGCGCGAAATCGTTCAGGGACTTGCGCCACACCTGCCATTCGTGCGCGCCGGGGAAGGACGCGAAAGCGACGTCCAGGCCGCTCGTCCTGAACCTGGCAACCATCTCCTTCGTGGGCTCGAAGCGCGGGTCCTGCTCGCCCACGGAGATGTAAAACAGGTCCAGGGCATCGTTGATCGGCTTCGGATTGCTCAGGATCCCCGGGATCCTGGCCTCCGGGTCCAGCGGCTGGCCGATTCCGCCGAAGATGCCGGAGCTGAACACCCCCACCGCGCCGAACCGGCCGGTATGGCGGAGGCCCGTGAAGAAGGCCTGGCCGCCTCCCATGGACAGCCCCGCGATCGCGCGCTGCTTCGGCTCGGTTGCCGCGCGATACCGGCGCTCGATGAACGGGACCAGGTTCTCGAACAGCTCGCTCGCGAACGCCTGCATGGCTTCGTCCGAGTAACCGCCGCCTCCGCTCCTGGCCGCCGGAGCACCGGCCGGCGCTGCCGGCGGTGCCGCCGGCGCGACATTGCCGTTGCCAATCACCACCAGCATCGGCACGGCACGGCCGTCCGCGATCAGGTTGTCCAGGATCAGGTCCGTGTGCCCCTGCACGGCCCAGCCGGTTTCGTCCTCGCCGCCGCCGTGCTGGATGTAGAGCACCGGGTACCGGCGCATGCCGCTCTCGTCGTAGCCGGGCGGCACGTACACGTTCACGCGCCGCCAGCGGCCGGTGAACTTCGAGAAGTAGCGCTCCGCCCGGATGCTGCCGTGCGGCACGTCGCGGGCCGCATCGAAATCGGCACCCGCTTCCGGTATCTCGATGCCGCTGGACATGCGGCCCGTGCCATAGAACGACTGGCTGGCCGGGTCGGCAACCGCGACGCCGTCGATGACCAGGGAGTAGTAGTGGAACCCGGGCACCTGCGGGTCGGTGGTCACGGTCCAGATGCCGCCCGTATCACGCACCATGTCGTAGCGCTTGCCCGGCACATCCACCTGCACGTGTTGCGCCTCGGGAGCCCGCACCCTGAGCGTCACCCGCAAGTCCGAGTGGATACAGGGACACGCATCCGCGCGGATGTTCGTGCTCGCGGGTCGCGTCCCGGCGGGCATCTGTGCTGCCGCCGGCACCGACAGCAGCCACAGGCAGCCGCAGGCCTGCAGCGCGATCACGAAGCGCTTGAGCCCTTTCGGGCCACGGGCTGAAGCACGGTCACACGTCATGGCGGTGCCCCTTTCCGAGGACTGGTAGTCGCAACATGCCCTCAAGCCATCGCCAACGGCAACTCAGGCGACGGCGAGGCTCCGGGAGACGGATCAATTGCGTTCCCCGGACGCTCCGGCGGTGCAGACCGAGCGGTGTCCGGGACGTCGTTTTTCGGATCTGTGCAGGAACCCCGGTCCAGCGGCCGGCAGCACACCACCGACCCACCCCCCGGCGGGACCGCCGACGCGGCTGCGGCCGGGGTCCCGCACAGATGCCTCCTGGTTCGCGCTCAGGCGGTGGTCAACAGGATCTTGCGCAGCTCCCCCTCGGGATCGTTCTCCATCCGGCACTTGTTGTCGAACACCATGGTGGGGCCGAGCTTCGGTTCGAACGGCGTCCACGCCAGGCCCGGCTGGCTCGGATTCCCGGTCCGCGCGAAGTTCGCCCACGCGTTGGCCATCTTCTTTGCCAGCGCCTGCGCCTCGGGCGTGTTGCCCGTGCCCTGCTCGCAGCGCTTGGTGTTGTCGAAGCAGAAGGCGAGCTCCGCGGTGTGCCACGCGCCCGCCACGCCATCGAGTATGGGCGACTGCCAGCTGAACAGGTACGTGTACACGGGAGCCCCCTGCTGCGCGTGCTTCAGCTCCGCCATGTGCGTCACGCTGTTCCGGTTGTTGAGGCCTGACACGCCGTATGACAACGTGCGGATGGCCTTCTCGGGGTGAGCTTTCTTCATGGCCGCTATGAGCGTCGCGGCCTTGACCTCGCCCAGCGACGCGGTCAGCGTCTGCAGCCACTCCTGCTCGGTCGGCCGGGAAAGCATGCGGTTGCCTTCCTCTGTGACCGAGCCGATCAGCATGGGCACGTTCCTGGAGACCTCGGGCGCCGTGTCATAGAACGAGCGCACGTTGATGATCCGGCCGTCGAGCGTGGGGCCAAAGCCCACGCGCGGCGGCGCGGGCGGCCCCGCGCCCGGCCCCGTCATGCCCCGGCGCGGCGGGTTGATCCGGGCCGCCACGGCGTTGCCGGCCGCGAACAGCCGCGACCATTCCAGCTTCTGGAGCACGCCCAGATCGTTGTAACCGACGCCGAGCTCCCGCATCACCTGCCGGGCGAAGTCCTTCGACTGCTCCAGGCTCGGGATGTTGCCGCCGCCCCCGGACTGCGCGGAGGCGCGGTGGATCAGCCCAGCGGCCGAGGGCATGCCCAGCAGCGTGGTCACCTTCGAGCCACCGCCGGACTGGCCATAGATCATGACGCGGTCGGGGTCGCCGCCGAAATTCGTGATGTTCTCCTGGACCCACTTCAGCGAAGCGACCAGGTCGGTCATGCCGACGTTGACGGAGTCCTCGTACGGCGCGCCGCCCACCTCCGAGACATCGAAGAAGCCGAGCACGTTGAGGCGGTGGTTCACCGAGACCTGCACGACGTCGTGCTGCCGCGCCATCTGCGCGCCTTCATGCGAGGGCAGCTCGTAGGAGGAGCCGAACACGAACCCGCCGCCATGGAAGTAGACCATGACCGCGCGGGCGCCGGTCAGGCTCGGCGTCCAGACGTTCAGCTTGAGCATGTCCTCGCTCTGGTACCCGTCGTCCCAGTCCTGGATGAAGGACTGTTCGATACCGGTGAAGTCATGCAGGGTCTGCGGGCAGTTGGCGCCGTAGATCAGCGCGGGATACTCCTCCTTCCAGGGCTTCGGCGGCTTGGCCGGCAGCCAGCGGTTCTCGCCGGCCGTGTTCTGGCCGTAGGGTATGCCCTTGAAGTGGAAGACACCGCCGTCGAAGAAGCCGCGGACCGGGCCGTACTGGGTCTTGGCGACCGCCGTACGCGGAGTGCTGCAGTTGCCGGCGTCCTGGTGCGCCGCGGTCTTGGTGCTGTCGCTCGCGAGCGCCGGGCTGGCCACTGCGAGTCCGACGCCCGCGGTTGCCGAGAGTTTCAGCAGGTCGCGCCGACTCAGCCCACTGCTGTGATCTGACTGGGACATACAGGCTCTCTCTTGGTTTGTGTTGGCCTCACCTCGTGTTTACAGCCGTGACCCCGCGTCCGCGGCGTCGCGCGGCGGCGTGCCCGGCACGTGCGAGCATGCGGGCCGGCAGCGAGCGTCGCGGTCCGGTCAACGGAACAGCAGCGGCGCGAACTGGTACAGGTCCCGCCGCCAGGTCAACCACTCGTGCGCCGTCCCCGGCGACTCGTAGTAGACGTTCCTGATGCCCGCGGAGTCGAGACTCTGGTGCAGCACCAGGATGTTGGGATTGCGCGCCCGCTCCTCCGTGCCGGTGCCGAGGAACAGCACTTTGACGCGCGCGTTGAAGGCTTTTGGGTCCGCCATGATCTTGTCGAATTCCGCCTGCGGCACGGCCGGGCTGAAACCGCCGATGTAGGCGAATGTGTCCAGGTTCCGCAACGTGGTGAGGAACGTCTGGCCACCACCCATCGAGAGCCCGGCCATCGCCCGGTGCTCCCGGTCGGGGATGGTCCGGTAGGCGCGGTCCATCTCCGGGATTATGTCGTTGATCATGACCGGCGCGAAGCCGCTCAGGAACGGCGTCAGGTCGCGTCCCGGGCCACGCGCCGGCGCACCCGCAGCCGGCGCCGCACCCGGCGGCGCATTGGCGGGCCGCGGCGGGGCACCAGGCGCGGCCGCAGCCGCAGCCGCAGGAGGCGCCGGGGGCCTCATGCCGGGCGGGAAGTACTGAATCCCGCCATCATCGGAAACCAGGATCATCGGCACGGCTTTGCCGGCCGCGATCAGGTTGTCCATGATGAAGTTCATGCGGCCCTGCGTGGGCCACCCGAACTGGTCCTCGCCGAACCCGTGCTGGATGTAGAGCACGGGGTAACGAAGGTTCGGATGCTCGTCGTAGCCGGGCGGCGTGTAGACGAAAGCCAGCCGCCACTTGCCCGTGGTCTTCGAGAAGTACCAGTGCTGCCGGACCTCGCCGTGCGGGACGTTGGCCGGCTGGTAGAATGCCTCGTCCGGCGCAGGCACCTCGATGGCGCTCTGCGGCCGACTGCTCCCGAAATAGGTGTTGGTGGCCGGGTCCGCCACCGAGCTGCCATCGATCCCGATCGAGTAGTAGTGGAAGCCAGGCGCCTGTGGGGGCGTGGTTACCAGCCAGAAGCCGGCCGTGTCCCTGGTCATCGCGTAGGTGCCGCCGCCCACCCTCACCTCAACCTTCGCGGCATCCGGCGCCTGCACGCGGAAAGTCGCGCTCAGGTCCGGGTTGATGCGCGGATATTCCTGCCCCGGCACGTTCAGCACCGATGGCTTCGAACCCGCGGCCTGCTGGGCGTGCGCCCCGCACGGCCACGTCGCGAGCGCGGCCATGGCCAGCAGCGCCTGGTAGCGGTTCATCACTTCTTCCCCTCCGGTTTCAGGTGGCCGCGTTCCCGGTAGTACCGCGCGGCGCCGGGGTGCAGCGGCACTTCGAAGGCCTGCCCGACGTTGTGCACGTTGTACGAGAAGTTCAGCTGGCTCCACTGCAGCAGGTGCTGCTGCTCATCGAGCGCTTTGGCCACGTCGTACGCGAAGCTGTCCGGGACGTCCGCCCGCGTGTAGACCACGGTCCCGGTGCGCACCACGGTGCGCATCGGATGCTCGATCCCGGGCAGCAGGCCCACCGGGATGGTGCCGGGCTGGTAAAAGCCGTCGGCCGCGAGCTTCGCCAGCAGTTCATCGGGCAGCTGGATGTAGTTGAGCTTGAAGCGCTGGCTCACCACGGTCCACACCGCGAACTCCGGTGCGCTGGTCAGCCCCTGGCAGCCGTAGATGATGATGTCGAAGTCCTCGCGGTCCGCCATGCTGGCACTGATCCGGCCGCCGGCGGCCAGGATCGTGTCGCGGGGCAGACCGAAGTAGGAGAGGATGACGTCGCTCTGACCCGCGGCCCCACCACCTCCGGCCAGTACCTTGATCGGCCACCGCCTGGCGCGGATTTGCGAAAGGTCCGTGATGCCGGTTTCCGCGCGAGCCGCCACTACCAGGTAGTTCGGCGACTGGATGTTCGCGATCAGCCGCAGGTTGGTGCGCGGCTTTTCCGCCGCATATGGACCGGTGCCCCGATAGGCGCCGACCATGTTCTGCATGGACGTGGCGCCGAAGTCCACCGGTCCCAGGCCCGGCTTGTTGCGCGGCGCCAGCACCTCCGGGACGATCGGGTCCGGCCGGTACGGCGGTGGCTCTCGCCGGTCCGCGACGATGAGCGGCGAGGGCATGGCGTTGCAGTTGTAGCAGATCTGGACGTCGTATCCGTACGGCTGCATGGCCTGCCGGACTACCTCGGCCAGCGCGCCCCACGGGCAGAGCATACATGCCCCACCCATCACGGGGCGCTTCACCGCGATGCCGGTCGGCGCCGCTCCGCCGGTCGGCTGCTGCCCGGCAAGGGGCGTGGCTGACAGCAGCAGGAAAAGCACTCCGTACCTGGACCAACTGGACCTCGGCATCACTATACCTCCCTCTGGTGGCGCCCCGGGCACCGTCGTGTCGGCAATGCTAGGCCTGCGGTGTCGCCACCAGGCGACGCAGCTCGCCGTCCGGATCGTTCTTCACCTCCAGCACATCGTCGATCACCATCGTGGCGCCGGTCTGCGCGGTGAACGCCGGCCACTGCGGGATACCGCCATGATTGGGATCGCCCGTGCGCGCGAACGCCACCAGCGCCTTGCTCATCTTCTCCGCCAGCGCGTGTGCCTCCGGCGTGCCCCCGGTCTGCTGCGCGCACCGCTCCACGTGGTCGAACCAGAACGGCATGTCCTGGCAGTGGAAGGCGAGCGGGCGGCCGTCCAGCACTTTCGTCTTCCAGCCGAACCAGTACAGGTGGACGGGGGCTCCGTTCTGCGCCGCTTTCCGCTCCGCGAGCGTGACCGTATTGGCGCGGAACCGGCCGGCCGTCGCGATCACTCCGGCCAGCTCGAAGGGTTTGGCGTTGGGCACCGCCTGCTGCGCCGCCGCGATGACCTGGTCCGTGCGCGCTCCGAACCGCTCCTGCAGGTTGGCGCGCAGCTGCTCCAGCGTGAGCAGGTGCGCCTGCGGCTTGTTGATGCCGTGATCGAACTCGTGGAACGTGCACCCGATCAACAGCGGGATACCCGCCGAGATTTCGGGCGCCACGGGATCGACCGGATGGTGCGGGATCACCTTCCCGTCCACCACCGGACTCCACCCCACCCGCCGAGCGCTCCCCGCCGGCCCCGGCGGAACGGCACAGCTGAGTTTCTGCTGCGCACTCAGGCCGGCAGCCAGCACCTGTTCCCACGGGGACATCTGCAGTTTGTCCAGTTGTTTGCCACTGAGACCCAGCTCCGCGAGCACCGCCTGGGCCAGCCGGTTAGACAGCTCCGCCTCGCCCTGCCTGAGCCCGGGACCGCTCAGCACCATCGCCTTGTGGAACAGGCCCCGCGCGGCCGGCATCGCCAGCAGCGTGCTCACCTTCGAGCCGCCCCCGGACTGCCCGAAAATCGTCACGTTCCCCGGGTCGCCCCCGAACTTCGCGATGTTGTCGCGCACCCACTCCAGCGCCTGCACCAGGTCCAGCATCCCGACGTTCGCCGACGTCGCGTACCGCTCGCCCCCGATCTGCGACAGGTCCAGGTAGCCGAAGACGTTCAGGCGGTGATTCACCGACACGTAGACCACGTCGTGGTACTGCGCCAGCCGCTGCCCCTCCAGCATGGGCAGCTCGTGGCTCGAGCCGTAGGTGTAGCCCCCCCCGTGGATCCAGAAGAGCACCGGGCGCTTCGACGCGTCGTTGAGGGCCGGCGTCCACACGTTCAGGTTCAGCATTTCCTCGCCGGGATAGCCATCATCCCAGTTGTAGAGGAACTGCTCCTCCAGGTTCTTCCACGCCGCCCGCGGTGAGGGGGGCGACACCGGGCCCCAGGCAAACGCCGGCCGCACGGCCGTCCACGGGACTACGGGCTTCGGCGGCATGAAGCGATTCGCCCCGGCCGTCGTGTCGCCGTAGGGCATCCCCTTGAAGACGTAGATCCCGTCCCGCGTGTAACCCCGCACCTTGCCGGACGTGGTCTCCACCACCGCGTTCTCGGGCGTGGCCACCAGCGACGCGCCCCCGCCCCCGGTACCCGCTGCCCCGTGGGTGATGCCTGCACAGCCCGTTGCTACCGCGCTTGACCCGGCGGCACCGCCGGCCAGCACCGCCGCTGTCTTTAGCCAGGTGCGGCGGTCGAGCGGTTGCTGAAGTACGTCGAGCGGCGCAGCGCTTCCTGCTGACGCCGGATTCTCACGGGCATGAACAGCCCCGCCGACCCCCCGCTGCAGCGCGTCGTCGTTCATGGATGTCATCCGTGGCATGGGGGAGGAATTGTAAACTGCAGTATGGTACTGACCCCGAGCCTAAGGATCGGCAGATCCGCCCGTCAATAGCGCCGATACGTCGAAAGACGGGCGACTGCGCGATTTCGCGCACCCCCGTTCCTCGCAGGCAGCCGCCCTGGCCACTTACATACCTCTTACGTATTTCTTACATAACGACGCCCCGGAACGGGTTCGTTCCACGGGGTGCCGACTTCGAGTTTCCAGGAACATCACCTTCACTCCTGCGGGTGCTTATGGGATTCTCCGGACGCATGCCTGGTGGCATCCCCTTCGTGACGCGGCCCGTGCTTGCGAGTGCGGTTGCACTCGTGCTGCTGAGCGCTGCCGTGCAGCCAGCGCTGGCGCAAGGACGCGAGCCGCCGCCACCCCCGCTGCCGACGGGGCCGATCACGGCGACCGTGGACCTGGGCCGTACGGGCGAGCCGATCGACAGGCGCCTGTACGGTTACTTCATGGAGAACCTCGGTAACATGTTCGA
>VEPF01000319.1:0-234 GCA_012027055.1 Gemmatimonadota bacterium
CACGGCCTTACGACTCATGGCTCCGGTCTCCTTCCGGCACCACCTGGATCGTCAGCTGCGCGCCCGCATCCTGCGGGCGTACCTCCACTGACGGTTCCGCGACCGTAGCAGTTTCCGCGCCCCCTGCCGGCCCTTCCGCGGTGCCGGCCGCGGCCGCGTCGCCGGCACCGCCGGACCGGCGCCGTCCGCCCCGCCGGCCCCGCCGCCGGCGCCGTGGCCGTAGTGCACTGTACC
>VEPF01000319.1:244-11338 GCA_012027055.1 Gemmatimonadota bacterium
GACCTCGCTTCCTGCCGCGATGACCTCGCCCGCGGGCTCCGCGGCCGCGCGTGCGTCGGCAGCCCCGCTGCCTGCCCGCTTGCGGCGCCGCGGCCGCTTCCGCCGCGCCTTCTCCGGCGTCGCCTGCGGGACCGCGACCGGCTCCGGTTTCGCTACCACGACGGCCGTCACCACCGGCTCCACGATCGCCTCGGCGACCGGCTCCGCGCTGGCGGGCGGTGGCGGCGCGGGCGGCGCCTTGCGCGGCTCTTCGCCCCGGCGGGTGCTTCGCCCGGCCCGGCGCCCGGCTTCGGCACCCTTGTGAGGACGATCCGCGGCGCCCGCCTGGGGCGGCTTGTCGCCCGGGCCGGCTCGGGCGGCGCCGCCGCCCTGCGCCGCGCCCCGCTGGCCGCGCCCGCCTTCCGGCCGCCTGGCAGCCGGTCCCTGCTGGGTGGGAGCCGTGGTCCGCGCCCGCTCGCCCCGCCGCGGGCCCTTGGCCTTCTCTTCGCGCTCGCTCCGGCTGGCCTGGCGGGTCGCGACCTCGCTGGTGCGCACCGCGGCCACCGACCGCATCGCCTGGTCCAGCTCGGCCGGCGAGGCTACCTGGATGGGACGCGCCTCGCGCGCCAGCGACCAGACGTCGCGCAACGCCCGCCCCGGCCGCAGCCGGCTGGGCCGCTGCAGCCGCTCCCGCCGCTCCACCACGTCCATGGTGTCGATGCGCCGGGCGTGCGGCGCAGCAGCCAGCAACAGCTCCGCGGCGCCGGCCCAGGCACCCCAGTGCACCAGGCGCCCCTTGCGGTCCGCCAGCGCCCCCTTCACCACCGACACGCGGTAGGCGCGGTACCCCGTGAACGGGTCGCGGACCCCCGCGGGCATCCGCCCGGAACCCAGCACCCTCAGGGCCAGGCGGCGAGCCCAGCGGTACCACCAGCCCGCGCCCGGCCGCGACGCCGCTTCGCCCACCTCGATGTCCGCGCCGGCCTCCATGCGCTTGATCAGCGCCACGAGCTCGTCCGGCTCCTGGGTGAAGTCGGCCTGCAGCGTGATGACGACGTCGCGCTTCGGGTACTCCGAGCGCCGCACCGCCTCCCGCAGCATCATCTCCACCGCCCCACTCTCCCCCTGGCGGGACTCCGGCCGCACCACCGTGAGCGGCAGGACGCGCGCGTAGGGCGCGAGGACCTCGGGGGTTCTGTCAGTGGAAGCGTCGTCCACCACGAGCAGCTGATAGTCGCGCGGGTACTCCGCCATCACCTGGCGGATCTTCCACAGCACGACCCCGACCGTCTGCTCTTCGTTGAAGGCAGGTATGCAGATGTAGATCAAGACTCTCGTCCCGTGGCACGCGCACGCTGCCGGGCTGCCGTGAGAGGCGCCGCGGGCCGGTGGCGTGGTGATGGTCTGCGCAAGCTAAGGAGCGGCCGGAATCGCGGCCAACCCCGAAGCCATTCCCCGGTCGACATTTCTACCCCTGCGGAGGGTTCCGTTCCTCGGGCGGACGGGTCTTCCAGCGGCGGTGCTGCCACAGGTACTGCTCCGGTGCCTCCCGGATCGCCGCTTCCAGCATGGCCGTGAACGCGGCCGTGCCCCGCCAGACCACGTCCTCCAGCGCGCCCTCGCGCTCGAAGAAAACCTCCTCCAGCCGCATGACGTACGTGCCGTCCGCCTGCCGGGTGGGGAGCGCCAGGTACATGGGGGCTCCGGTCCGGACCGCCAGCAGGGCGGCGCCCCGATGGGTGGCTGCCAGGCGGCCGAAGAAAGGCACGAACACCCCCGGCCGGTTGGCGTTCTGGTCCGCCGCGAACGCCACTGCCCGTCCCGCGCGCAGCGCGCGGCCCGCCGCTTCCGTGGCCCCGCCGCGGTGGATGATGCCGATACCCAGCCGCTGGCGCGTGCTCACGATGTAGCGGTCGAAGTGCGGGTTCTGCTGCCGCGTGACGATGGCATCCACCGGGAAGCCGCGCGGCGGGATCATGGCCGCACCCATCTCCCAGTTGCCGAAGTGCCCGGCGCACACGACCAGGCCGCGACCCTGGTTGAAATCGGCAATGGCGCGCTCCATGCCAATGACGCGCGTCCGGGCCAGGATCTGCGCCGGCGACTTGGACGGCAGCCGCAGGATCACCACCGCCTCGCGGCCCAGGTGCTCGTACGACGACCGCACCACCCGTTGCACCCACGTTTCGTCCCGATCGGGGAACGCCCGCCGCACGTTGTCCTCGGCCTGGCTGCGGCGGATGCGCAGCGGCCAGTACCCGAGGCGGCCGAGCGCGGCGCCGGCGGCCTCGGCAACCCGGTCGGGCACCAGGTTCAGCAGCCCGATCGCCGCCCGGAGCGCCAGGTACTCGACCCGGTTCCAGATCCGCCGGCCCGGCGAGCGCTTCATCGGCTCCCCGGCACCGGCTCGGCGGCATACTGCAGGCGGTGCAGCTTGGCGTAGAGCCCGCCCTCGGCCAGCAGCTGCTCGTGCGTGCCCCGCTGCACCACCCGCCCCTCATCGAGCACCAGGATCTGGTCCGCGTGGCGGATGGTGGAGAGCCGGTGCGCAATCACGAACACCGTCCGTCCCTGCAGCAGCCGCTGGATCGCCTCCTGCACCAGCCGCTCGGCTTCGGAGTCGAGCGCACTGGTCGCTTCGTCGAAGATCAGGATGGGCGGGTTGCGCAGGATGGCGCGGGCGATCGCGATGCGCTGGCGCTGGCCGCCGGACAGCCGCATGGCCCGCTCGCCCAGCACCGTGTCGTAGCCTTCCGGCAGCCGCATGATGAACTCGTGCGCGTTCGCGGCGCGCGCCGCGGCCTCGATCGCTGCCGGGCTCGCATCCGGCAGTGCGTACGCGATGTTGTTGCGCACGGTATCGTGGAACAGGATGGTCTCCTGCGTGACCATCCCGATCCGGGCCCGCAGCGAGCGGGCGCCGAACGCGCGCAGGTCGGTCCCATCCATGGTGATCCGGCCGCCGGTCGGGTCGTAGAAGCGGGCGATCAGGTCCACCAGCGTGGTCTTCCCCGCCCCGCTCGGTCCCACCAGCGCCACCACCTGCCCCGGCCGTACCTCGATGGCCACGTCCTGCAGCACCGGCACGCCGTTGCCGTAATGGAAGCTCACGGCTTCGAGCCGGAGCGCGTCTTCGAACCCCGTGAAGGACCGCGCATCCGGCGCATCCTCGATCTCCACCGGCGTGTCCAGGAACTCGAAGATCCGCTCCGCGCCCACGATGCCCGGCCCGACCATGGACGGGAAGCGCGACAGCCACTTGGCCGGCTGGTACAGCTTCATGGTCATGGCCAGGAACAGGAAGAACTCGCCCCCGTCCAACGCGCCCGTGAACACCAGCCGGCCGCCGTACCAGAGCACCACGGCGGTGCCGATCGCGCCGATCATCTCGCTGAACGGTCCCGCCAGCGCGCGCCGTTTCTCGTTGCGCAGGTGCGCCCGGAAGTACTGCTGCGTGAGCCGGCCGTAGCGCTGCCCCTCGAACGCCTCCGCGGCGGCCGCCTTCACCTGCCGGATCCCCAGCACCGTCTCCTGCAGGTGCGAGGTGACCTCCCCGCCCAGCGCCATCACCTTGCGGTCTCCCCGCCGCAGCCGGCGGAGCAGCCGCCCCAGCACGGCGAACAGCGCGGGCATGGCCACCAGCGCGATCGCCGTCAGGCTCGGGGAGATGACCAGCAGCACCACGAACGAGAACACCACCTGGAACGTGGAGGTGAGGAACGTGAAGAGGTGCTTGGTGAGCAGCATGCGCAGCTGATCGATGTCGGTCGTCAGCCGCTGGATGATCTGCCCCGCCTTCGTCCGGTGATAGAAGCGGAGGTCCAGCTCGACCAGGTGATTGTAGACCTGGTTCCGGATGTCCCGCACCACGGCCTGCTCCAGCTTCACCACCAGCACCTGGCGGATGTAGTCCACCAGGTTCTTGAGCAGGAAGACCACCAGGATCACGGCGATGATCGCGAGCAGCAGGTCCTGCTTGGTCATCCCCGGCGCGATCACCCGCCCCACCGTGGCGCGCAGCAGCGTGTTCAGCTTGCCGCCGCCGCTGAAGTCCACGGTCGCGGTCTCGCCGCCCTGCAGCAGCGTCTCCAGGAACGGCAGCAGCATGACGAAGCTGAACGCGTCCAGCGCGGTGAAGACGAGCGTGGCCACGAAGCCCGCCAGCGAGAGCGGGACGTAGGGCCGGATGTAGCGCAGCAGCCGCCAGTAGAGGATCATGTCAGCATCGCCCGGCCCGGACCGGGTCCCCGGCGCCGGGGATCATCGCCCGCAGCTGCTCGTCCATGCCTCTACCCCGCCGCCGTGCGAGGCGTCAGCACGGCCACCGGCAGGATCATCTCCTCCGGGCTGATGCCGCCGTGCAGGAACGAGCCGCGGTACCTGGCCTGGTACTCCCGCAGCTTGGTGGGATAGACGAAGAAGTAGTCCTCCAGCGCCAGCAGGTAGTTGGTGGCCAGACGCCCCACGGGCACGCGCAGCACCCGTTCGTCGCTCACCGCCAGCACCCCCGCCGGCGTCTCCGCCCGCAGGTCCGCGCCGAACTTGTAGCGCAGGTTCGCGGTGGCGTCCCGCCGGGCGTACACGGTCAGCGGGCGCTCGCAGTGGATGGAGCCGTGGTCGGTGGTGAGCACCGTGGTGATGCCGCTGGCCGCCGCCTCGCGCAGCACGCGGTAGGCGGAGGAGCGCTCGAACCACTGCAGCGTGAGCGCGCGCAGCGCGGCCACGTCGCGCGCCGCCTCCATCAGGATCGCGGACTCGCTCCGGCCGTGGGTGAGCAGGTCGATGAAGTTGAAGACCACCGCCACCACCTGGTCCCGCCGCAGCCCGCCGCGCACCCGGTTGACCAGGTCGTCCGCATCCGCGTCGCTGAACACCTTCTCGTAGGTCACGGGCACGTCCCGCCCGGTGAGCCGGCGCAGCTGGGCGCGCAGCAGGTCATCCTCGAACGCGTTCAGGCTGCCCTCGTCCGTGCCCCACCAGCCCGGCCGCTGGGCGGCGATCTCGTCCGGGAACAGCCCGCTGAAGATCGCGTTGCGCGCGTACGGTGTGGCGGTGGGCAGGATGCCGCAGTACAGCGATTCCTCGATGTCGAACTCGCGCCCGAGCAGCGGCCGGATCATGCGCCACTGGTCGAGCCGCAGGCAGTCGATGACCACGAACAGCAGTGGCCCGCCGACCCGCGGCGCCACGAATTCCGCGACCAGGTCCGTGGAGAGGATGGGCCGGTCCGCGGCGGTGCCGGCGCTCCAGGACGGGTACACGCTCCCGATGTAGCTGCCGAACTCGCGCCGCACCTCGCCCAGCAGCGCGCCGACCGTGTCCAGCAGGCCCTTCTCGCCCGCCTCCGAGAGGCGGATCTCCCAGGAGACCAGCTCGTCGTAGATGGCGAAGAAGTGCTCCCAGCTCTCCGCCTCGTCCTTCATCAGCGAGAGCTGGGCGAAGCGCGCCGCGAAATCCTGCGCGGCCCGCTGCTGCACCATCTGGTCCCCCTGCAGCAGCCGCGTGACCACCGACAGCACCTGGCGCGGGCTCACCGGCTTCACCAGGTAGTCATCCACCCGGCGCCCGATGGCCTCCGTCATGGTCCGGTCCTCTTCGGACTTGGTGACCATGACCACGCGCGCGTGCGGCACTTCACGGCGCAGCTCCCCCAGCACGTCCAGTCCGCGCCGTCCCGGCATCTGCTCGTCGAGCAGCACCAGGTCGTAGGACTGGCCGCGCGCCAGCGCGAGCGCATCATCGCCGTTGGTGGACGTGTCCACCGCGTAGCCGCGCTGCCGCAGGAACAGCAGGTGGGGCTCGAACAGCTCCACCTCGTCATCGATCCAGAGGATCCGCCTGGCGACCGCCATGCCGGTCAGCTCCCCGTGTCCCGCACGAGTTCCGGAACGCGCCCGCGCTCCGCGTCCGGGCCCCGCCCGAGCACCCGCTCGACCACGGCCAGCGCCGCCGGCACGGTCACCCGCGCCATGCCGTCCGCCCGGTACTCGAGCGACGGCTGGTACGGCTCGCCCGGGTAACGGGCGTATCCGTCCACCACCGCTTCCGGCCGGCCGTACGGGCCGGACCGCTTCGGGTTGGTGTAGCCGTAGAGCCCGACCACCGGGCGGTCCAGCGCGCGCGCCACGTGCAGCGGGCCGGTGTCCGGGCTCACCACCAGCGCACTGCCGTCCAGTAACCAGATCAGGCGCCGGATGTCGTCGCCCAGCGCGTCCACCACTGGCGCCCGGGCATCCGCCTTCACTGCGTTCGCGATCTCCCGTTCCATCGGCGAGGGGCCGCCTACCAGCACGGGCTGCAGGTGGAAGTCGTGGTACAGGTGCTCGAGCAGGCGCGCCCACCGCTCGGGCGCCCAGTTCTTCTGCGGGCGGCTGGTGCCGACCACGACCGCGCAGGCCGGGCGGTCCAGGGGCGCGAACCAGGCCGCCTGCGCCGCCCGCTCCCCGGCCGTGATCGGGATGTCCCACGCCACCGGCGAGGGCTCGATCCCGAGGTGCGCCAGGAACTCGAAGTACTGGTCCTGTACGTGCTGGACGGCATGCGGCGGGATGCGGTGCGTGGTGAACGCCCAGTTCGCGTCCCGCGCCCGCCTCCGGTCGAACCCCAGCTTCACCGGCGAGTTCAGCAACCCGGTGATCACGCCGGCCTTCAGGTAGACCTGGAGGTTCACCACCAGGTCGAAGGTCCGCCCCGCAATCTGCCGGCGCAGCTCCAGGAAGGAGCGCAGCCCGCGGGCGCCCCGGCGGCGGTGGAAGAGCAGGAACTCATCGACGGCGGCATGCCCTTCCGCCAGCCGCTGCGGCATCGGCTGGATGATCCAGGTGATGCGGCTCGCCGGCCAGTGCCGCTTGAGCGCATTCGCCACCGGGAGCACGTGCACCGCATCCCCCAGCGCGCTCAGCATCACGATCGCGATCCGCGCCGGCGCCGGCAGCTCCAGGCCGGCCGCCCGCAAGCCGTTCGGATCGCCTGCGACCGGCGTGCCCGCCCGCGCACCGATCGCTGTCACCTGCTCCGTCACAGGCCCCGCCCGCGCTTCAGCGCCGCCAGCTCGCGGGCACTCACCTGCGCGCCGAGCAGGCGCTCCAGCTTGCGCCGCGAGCGGTGGAACCGGGCGATCATGCGGGGCGGCGCACCGGCCTTCGGACGCTCCCCGTGGCGGCAGCGGTCCAGGTCCAGCAGAAAGGCTTCGCCGGTGTCCCGGCGTACGATGATGTTGCGCAGATTCAGGTCGGCGTGCTGCGCCCCCGTTGCGAAGAACGCCCGCAGCAGCGCGCCCGCCGCGAACCAGGCGCGCTCGCGCTCGTCCTCGCTCCAGCGGCGGCTGCCCAGGCTCAGCGTCGCCAGGTCGGCCGCGTCCGGGACCACCACCGTGGCGACATCTCCCCGGTACCACGCGCCCTGCAGGTACACGACTGCCGCCGCCACCTGGGGCGTGGCCACGCCGCGGGCGCTAAGTACCGACTGGACCTCGAGTTCCGCGAACGGACGGAGATCGCCCACGCGCAGGTTGCGGTCCCGCAGCAGGCGCGCGATCGCCCCGCCCCGCCAGCAGTGACGCACGGCCAGCTGCGCGCCGGACGGGGTGTCCAGCAGCGGGACCGGGCCGCGTCCGCCCTCCAGCTGGCCGGCGGCGTACCGCAGGGCGTACTCGTAGAGCGACCCGGCTTCGGCCACCGCCTGTTCCACGAGCGGCAGCACGTCCGCGCGTGCGACCATGCGCACGCTCGTGCCGACGCGGCGTTCCGCGTAGCCGTGGGGCAGTTGGGTCAGCACGGGTTCCTCAATGGCGCCGGCGGTGAATGCTCAGACGCAGGGGCGGGTCGATCCGGAAGGTGAAGAAGAGCCGGTTCTCGCCCGCCTCCACCAGGGTCCGCTGGGTGCTGCGGGTCTTGGAGGCGTCGGCGCCGGTGGCGTTCTCCACCACCAGGACGGCGTGCGCCCGGACCTGCTGCTCCAGGTCCAGCACCTGCTCCTCCAGGTAGTGCAGCGCGGCGTGCTCCGCCAGCGACTTGACCTGGCCCTCGGAGGTCGCCGTCAGCTGCCGCTCCTCGAACCACTCGAAGCGCGCCGCGAACTCCTCGGGCGTGAACTCGGCCTCCCGGTCGCGCCGGAAACTGACCTCCGTCATGGCGTTCGCATCGAAGTTCGGCCGCACGCTGTGCAGCTTGTCGCCGTACCGCTTCAGGATCATCCCGACCTCCCCCGCTGGTTCCCCTCGGCCCCGCGCGCCGGCGGCGCGGCCCCAACCATGAAACTTGGTGCGCCGACCGGTGCCCGTGCCAGTCTCGCGTCGGCGGAGATAGTATTACCCCGTCCGTTCCCGTCCGGCGGGCGGCGGTTCCGGCCCGTCCGCCGTCCCCGGAACGCTCGATCGCCCCGGCACCCGGAGGCGAGGATGCACGCCCGGAGGCCCCTGTTGCTGCTGGCGCTCTGCGCGGGAGCGCTCCTGCCCCACCCGCAGCCGGCCCGGGCGCAGGCCGAGGACCGCTACGTCCCGGAGTCCGACCCGCTCGTGCGGGCGAAGCTGGGGCGGTGGCAGGACCTCAAGCTGGGCCTGCTCATGCACTGGGGACCATACGCCCAGTGGGGGATCGTCGTGGCCTGGTCGCTGTGCTCCGAGGACGTGCCGTTGTGCCGGCGCTCCTTGGAGGATTACGGCGAGTACAAGAAGGCCTACGAAGCGCTCCAGACCACGTTCGACCCGCGCGGCTTCGATCCGGACCGGTGGGCGGAGGCGGCCCGGGACGCGGGGCTGAAGTACGGCGTCTTCACCACCAAGCATCACGACGGCTTCGCGATGTTCGACACCCGCCAGTCGGACTACCGCATCACCTCGCCGAAGACGCCGTTCAGCTCCTCGCCCAGAGCCGACGTCACGCGCGCCATCTTCGACGCGTTCCGCAGCCGCGGCTTCATGATCGGCGCCTACTTCTCGAAGCCGGACTGGCACAGCCCGGACTACTGGTGGCCGTATTTCGCGACCCCGGACCGCAACCCCAACTACTCGATCGCGCGCTACCCCGAGCGGTGGGCCCGCTTCGTCGAGTACACGCATGCGCAGGTGCGGGAGCTGCTGTCCAACTACGGCCCGGTGGACATCCTGTGGCTGGACGGCGGCTGGGTGCGGCCCATGAGCGAGGCGGAGATCCGCGACCGCATGAACCGCCCGGACTACGATTTCGCGCGGTTGCAGAGCCAGGACATCGACATGCCGCGGCTGGTGCGGGAAGCCCGCGCGCTGCAGCCCGGGCTGATCGTGGTGGACCGCGCGGTGCCGGGACCGTATCAGAACTACCTCACCCCGGAGGCGCGCGTGCCGGACACGGCCATCGCGCATCCCTGGGAAGTGCCGATGCCAATGGCCACCAGCTGGTCGTACGTGCCGGACGACCCGTACAAGTCCGCGCGCGAGCTGGTGCACATGCTCGCGGACGTGGTGGCCAAGGGCGGCAACCTGCTGCTCAACATCGGCCCCGGACCGGACGGCCGCTGGCATGATGCCGCCTACGACCGGCTGAAGGAGCTGGGCGCGTGGCTGCGCGTCAACGGCGAGGCGATTTACGCCACCCGGGCGCAGGCACCGTACGCGCGCGGCCCGGTGCGCTTCACGCGCGGCGCAGGCGCCGCCGTCTACGCCATCTACCTGGCGGAAGACGGCGCCGCCGTGCTGCCCTCCGTGCTCCGGATCGACGGCCTGCGCCCGGCCCGCGGCGCCACGGTCGAGCTGCTCGGCAGTGATGCGCGCCCCGCCTGGGAGCCGGCCGGCGACGGCTTCCTGGTGCACCTGCCCGCGGGGGTGCGGGCGCCGGCCGCGCACGCCTGGGCGTTCCGGATATCGACACTGGCGCGGAGACGGCCCGCGCCGCGCCTGCGCTTGTTCGCCAGCCCGGTCGAATCGTATGTTGCGCCCCTCGTCACTGACCCCGGGAGGCCGGGTGGCTATCATCCGCAAGGCCAGCAAGCTGGCCAACGTCCACTACGAGATCCGCGGTCCGATCATGGACGCCGCGCGCCGCATGGAGCGCGCGGGCCAGCACATCATCAAGCTCAACGTCGGGAACCTGGCGCCGTTCGGCCTGCAGCCGCCCGCGGCCCTGCAGGAGCAGATGATCCGGCAGCTGCCGCACTCGGCGGGTTACTCCGACTCGCGCGGGATTGCGCCCTCGCGGGAGGCGGTGGCGGGCTACGCGGCCGAGCGGGGCATCGCGGGCGTCACGCCCGATGACGTCTATCTCGGCAACGGCGCGAGCGAGCTGGTCACCATGACCACGGCCGCCCTCCTCAACGAGGGCGACCAGCTGCTGGTCCCGGCGCCCGACTACCCGCTGTGGACCGCGTGCACCGCGCTCGCGGGCGGGACCCCCGTGCACTATCTGTGCGACGAGGCGAACGGCTGGCTCCCCGATCTCGAGGACATCCGGCGCAAGCTCACACCGGCCACCCGGGGCATCGTCGTCATCAACCCGAACAACCCGACGGGCGCCCTGTACTCGGAGCCCCTGCTGCGCGAGCTGGTCGAGATCGCCCGCCAGCACGGGCTGGTCCTCCTGGCCGACGAGGTCTACGACCGGGTCCTGTACGACGATGCGCAGCACACCGCGATCGGCAGCCTGTCGCGGGACGTGCTCACGCTCACGTTCAACTCCCTGTCCAAGAGCTACCGCTCCTGCGGGTACCGCGCCGGCTGGCTGATCGTGTCCGGCGAAAAGGCCGACGCCACCGACTTCATCGAGGGGATCTCGACGCTCTCCAACATGCGGCTGTGCGCGAACGTGCCGGGCCAGTGGGCCATCCAGGCGGCACTCGCCGATTCCTGGAGCATCCGCGAGCTGGTCAGTCCCGGCGGGCGCCTGCGCCGGCAGCGCGACCTGGCCCATGAGCTGATCACGGCGATTCCGGGCATCAGCTGCGTCCGGCCGCGGGCTGCTCTCTACATGTTCCCCCGCCTCGATCCGGCCATCTACCCGATCACGGACGACCGGCAGTTCTTCCTGGAGCTACTCCAGGAGACCCGCGTGATGCTGGTCCAGGGCACCGGCTTCAACTGGCCGCACCCGGACCATTTCCGCATCGTGTTCCTGCCGCCCGAGGACGAGCTGCGCGAGGCGGTCG
>VEPF01000314.1 GCA_012027055.1 Gemmatimonadota bacterium
CCCAGAGGGAGACCGGGTACTCGATCGGGTTGGCGCCCGTTTCACAGCGTGCTCGAGACCATCGGCTGGACTCCGCTGATCCGGTTGAACCGGGTGGTGGGCAGCACGCGCACGCCGGTGTTCGCCAAGGCGGAGTTCTTCAACCCGGGCGGCTCGGTGAAGGACCGCATCGGCCTGGCCATGATCGAAGCCGCCGAGCGGGAAGGGCGGTTGCGGCCGGGGGGCGTGATCGTCGAGGGGACGAGCGGCAACACCGGAGTGGGGCTGGCGATCGCGGCCGCGCTCAAGGGCTATCGCTGCATCTTCACCATGCCCGACAAGATGAGCCAGGAGAAGGTGCGGCTGCTCAAGGGCTTCGGCGCCGAAGTGGTGATCACGCCCACAGCCGTGCCGCCTGATCACCCGGACAACTACGTCGAGACGGCGAAGCGGATCGTGAGCGAGACTCCGGGGGCGGTGCTCGCGGACCAGTTCTACAACCCGGTCAACCCGCAGGCGCACTACGCCACCACCGGCCCGGAGATCTGGGAACAGACGGAGGGCCGGATCACCCATCTGGTCGCCGCGGCCGGTACCGGCGGCACGATCAGCGGAACCGGCCGATACCTGAAGGAGCGCAACCCGCGGCTGCGCGTCATCGCGGGCGATCCCGAGGGCTCGATCTTCGCCCGTTACCACCGCACGCACGAGAAGGGTGAAGGCGCGCCCTACAAGGTTGAAGGCATCGGCAACGACAAGCTGCCCGGCACGCTGGACTTCGACCTGATCGACGAGTTCCACACCATCGACGACCGCCAGGCCTTCCGGATGGCCCGCCGCCTGACCCGCGAGGAGGGGCTGTTCGTGGGTGGCTCGGCCGGCCTGATCGCGGCCCTCGCGGTGCAAATCGCCGGGCAGCTCGACGATCCGGCCGCGCTGGTCGTCTGCATCCTGCCGGACACCGGCGAACGCTACCTGTCGAAGGTCTACAACGAGGAATGGCTGCGCGAGCACCGGCTGCTCGAGCCCGAGCGGGTGTACGCCCGCGACCTGCTGGCGCGCAAGGACGCGAGCGCGCCCGCGCTCGTCACCGTGAGCCCCGAGACGACCGCCCGCGAGGCGCTGCGGCTGATCACCAGCTACGACATCGCCCAGCTGCCCGTGTGCCGGGACGGCCGGTGCGTGGGCGCGCTCGGTGAATCGGTGCTGATGGCACGCGTGATCGAGGATGCCGCGGTGCTGGACCGACCGGTCGAGAACCTGATGGATGCGCCCTTCCCGGTGGTGCACGCCGGCGACCCGCTGCCGGGCCTCGCCCACCTGCTCACGAGACAGAATCCCGCAGTGCTGGTGGTCGGTGAGAACGGGGCGCCGGTCGGTATCATCACGCGCTACGACATGGTACGGTACCTGACGAACTGAGCGGCGGCAGCCGACAGGGCGAGAGCGGCAACACGGGGCAGAGAGCACATGGGCCAACTGAAAGTGGCAGTGCTGTTCGGGGGTACCACCGAGGAACGGGACGTGTCGATCGCGAGCGGCCTGCAGGTGGTGCCGGCGCTTCGCGCCGCGGGGCACGTCGTCGTGCCCGTGGACACGGCGCGGGGGGTGCTGGGCCCGGAGGCCGAAGCGGAGCTTTGCGCGGTGGGGATCGCCACCGTGCCGCCGGAGCAGACGGCGCTCGACCTGCTCCGCACGGGCGACATCACGTCCTTGCTCCGCGCCCCCGAGCTGGGCGGGGTGGATGTGCTGTTCCTGGCGTTGCACGGCGGGGCCGGAGAGGGTGGTGCGCTGCAGGCCCTCCTCGACCTGGTGAACGTGCCCTACACCGGGAGCGGCATGCTGGGCAGCGCCATGGCCATGGACAAGGACATCTCCAAGCGCCTCTTCCAGCTGGCCGGCGTGCCCACCCCGGAATGGCTGATGGCCCCGGTGTCACCGGCGGACGTGGAAACCCGCGTCGGCTGGCCGGCCGTAGTGAAACCGAGCAAGCAGGGCTCGAGTGTCGGCATGACGGTGGTGAAGCGGCCGGATGAACTGCCCGCCGCGCTCGAGCTGGCCAGCCGCTTCGACGATGAGGTGATGATCGAGCGGTTCATCCCGGGGCGGGAACTGACGGTGCCGGTGCTCGGGGAAGAGCCGCTGCCGGTGGGCGAGATCATCAGCAGCCACGAGGTCTTCGACTACGAGGCCAAATACCAGCCGGGCGGCGCCCAGGAGATCTTCCCTGCCGACCTGACCGACGGCCAGGTGGCGGAAGTCCAGGAGCTCGCGCTGCGCGCCCACCGCGCGCTCAAGCTGCGCGGCTTCAGCCGCATCGATTTCCGGCTGGACGAGCAGGGCCAGCTCTGGTGCCTGGAGGCCAATACGCTACCCGGCCTCACCGGCGCAAGCCTCTTCCCGAAGGGTGCGGCCGCGGCCGGCATCAGCTTCCCGGCCGTCTGCGACCGGCACTGCCGGCTGGCCCTCGAGGAACACGCACGCGTGCAGCGGGTTTGACAGGAGTACCAGAAGGACATTCAGGACGGAGCGGGAATGGCGTATTCGGGACTGTCGCTGGGAGGCGCGCTGACGCCATGGGTCAGACGGCTCATGGTGCTGAACGGTCTGGTGTTCATGGCCCAGCTGGGGACCCAGAACCAGCTGGTGCAGTACCTCGCTTTCGTGCCTTTCCAGGTGCTCCAGCAGCCGTGGACCGTGGTGACCTACATGTTCGCCCACGGCGGCTTCATGCACCTGTTCTTCAACATGCTGGCCCTGTTCTTCTTCGGACCGCCGCTGGAGGCCCGGTGGGGCTCGGCCGAGTTCATCAGGTACTACCTGGTCTGCGGCCTGGGCGGGGCTGCCCTCTCCTACGCCTTCGCACCCAATGCCCCCATCATCGGCGCCTCCGCCGCGGTTTACGGGGTGATGCTGGCGTTCGCCATGAACTGGCCGGACGCGCCCATCTACATCTGGGCGATCTTCCCGATCCCGGCCAAGTACCTGGTGGCGATCTTCGCGGTCATGTCCTTCGTCAGCATGCTGGATGGGCGGGGCGGCAACATCGCGCACGCCGCCCACCTGGGCGGGTTCGCAGCCGGCTGGCTCTACATCAGGCTGAACCGCCCCGGCGGGGCGCTGGCCGGACTCAAGCGCAGCGTCCAGCGCCGCGGCCTGCGCGTGGTGCCCGGATCTGCCGGCCACGCCCCGACGCAACCGCCGCCCCCGGCACCGGCCCAGCGCCGCGGCAGTGTCACACGCGAGGAAGGACTGCTCGATGAGCTGGACCGGGTGCTCGACAAAATCAGCACCGACGGGATCGCGAGCCTGAGCCCGGACGAACGGCGGCTGCTGGACGAAGTGAGCCGGAGATATCGGCAGAACTGACCAGCAGCTTCGCTGAAGAGCCAAGCGCCAAGCACCAAGCGCCAAGCTAGGCACTCCTTGGTGCTTGGCCCTTGGCCCTTGGCTCTTGGTTCTGCCCCAACAGTAGGCAAAACCCTCCCCCAGATTAGGGCAAAATCCCGTGGTGCGAAGTTGACATTCCTGCTAGCCTGAGTCTAGCATGACGGTTCCCCTCAACCCGCTCTGACTAGCATTGGAGGTATGCATGGCTGCCGCCAAAGAGTACCCAAGCACCGACATCCGCAACGTCGTCGTTCTCGGTCACGGCGGCTCCGGGAAGACGACTCTGATCGACGGGCTCTGCTTCTCCACGGGCACGTCGCGCCGCCGGGGCAGCGTCAAGGAAGGCACGGCGCTGACCATGCATACCGACGAGGAGATCGGCCATGGCATCTCCATGCAGGCGTCGCTGGCCTACGCGGAGTGGGAGGGGACCAAGGTCACCCTGCTGGACACGCCCGGATACCTGGACTTCACGGGGGAAGCGATCGCGGCGACGCGGGTGGCCGATGGGGCGGTAGTAGTGGTGGGCGCCACGACGGGCGTCGAGGTGGGGACCGAAAAGGTCTGGGAGTATACGCAAGCGCGTGGCATTCCCAGGCTTTTTTTCGTGTCGATGATGGATAAGGAACATGCCAACTACGCCAAGGTGGTGGAGGATATCAAGCAGGAAATCGCGCCCCGGGCGTTGCCGGCCGCATTGCCCATCGGTGCGGGCGAGCATTTCCGCGGGATCGTGAACCTGTTCACCGGCAAGGCGCACATCTTCCGCAAGGGGACGATCAACGGCGAGTACGACGAGGCGGACATCCCGGCCGAGCTGCAGGACGAGGCCGCGCAGCTGCGCATGGAGCTGTTCGAGTCGATCGCCAGCACCAACGACGAGCTGCTGGAGCGCTATCTCGAGGGGGGCGAGATCTCGACTGGCGAAGCGCTCGCGGCGCTCAAGACGGCCATGCTCGCGGGCGAACTGTTCCCGGTGTTCTGCGGGGCGGGCGAGCATACCTGGGGGGTACGCGAGCTGCTCGAGGCGCTGGTGCAGATCGTGCCCGCGCCGGCCGAAGCCGCACATGAGATCGCGCAGCGGCCCGGTCTCGACCAGGTGGTGGAGCTGAAGGGCGAAGATTCCGGCCCGCTGGCGGCGCTGATCTTCAAGACCGCCAGCGAGCCGCACGTCGGCGAGCTCAGCTACTTCCGCGTCTTCAGCGGCTCGATCGTGAACGGCCAGGACGTGTGGAACCCGGTGCAGGAAGGCGTCGAGAAGCTGACCCACCTGTCGATTCCGCAGGGCAAGGAGCGGATCGAGGTGGACCGGCTGCACGCCGGCGACATTGGCGTGGTGGCCAAGCTCAAGAAGACCCGCACCAACGACACGCTCAGCGCGCAGGACCGGCCGGTAGTGCTCCAGGCGATCAACTTCCCGGAGCCCGACATCGCGCTCGCTGTGCGTGCCGCGACCCGCAGCGACGAGGACAAGATCAGCGCGGGCCTGGCCAAGCTGCACGATGAAGATCCGACCTTCGAGAGCTACTACGACCCGGAGCTCAAGCAGACCATCATCCGCGGCCTGGGCGAGCTGCACCTCGACGTCGAGATGGAGCGGCTCAAGCGGAAGTACCACGTGGAGGTGATCACGGAAGATCCGCGCATCCCGTACCGCGAGACCATTCGCCGGACGGCGGAGGCGCAGGGGAAGCACAAGAAGCAGACGGGCGGCCACGGCCAGTTCGGCGACTGCCACGTCCGCATCAAGCCGCTGCCGCGCGGCGAAGGATACAAGTTCACCAACGCCATCACCGGCGGCGTCATCCCCGGGAAGTTCATCCCCTCGGTGGACAAGGGCATCCAGGAAGCCATGGGGCGCGGCATCCTGGCCGGCTACCCGGTGGTGGACTTCGCGGCCGAGTGCTTCTTCGGCAGCTACCACAGCGTGGACTCGAGCGACATGGCCTTCCAGATCGCCGGCTCGCTGGCGTTCCAGAAGGCGGCCGAGAAGGCCGACCCGGTCATCCTGGAGCCGATCATCGAGGTCGAGGTGACTACCCCGGACGGCTACATGGGCGACGTCATGGGCGACCTGAACCACCGGCGGGGCAAGATCCTGGGTATGGACCAGGAGGGCGCCAGGACGCGGGTGCGGGCGCTGGTGCCACAGTCCGAGCTCTACAAGTACGCCACCACCCTGCGGTCGCTGACACAGGGGCGGGCGTTCCACAAGCGGAAGCTGGCGGGTTACGAGGAGGTGCCGGCACACGTGGCGCAGAAGATCATCGAGCAGGCCAAGAAGGAGAAGGAAGAGGTGAACGCCTAGGCGGGGCGGGCGAACGGCAGCAGCGGCAACGACTTCAAACCGCCGAGAACGCCGAGAACGGATTTCTTCTTTTGCAGCTGCGGGCGAGGGGAGGGCACGAAGGGGACGAGCTTCGTGCCCTCCTAGCTTTGGTGTGGAACTCGCGGCGCGCGCGGGTTGCGGCGGCGCGTGGCGGCGTCCAATTTCGCCCGGGAGCGGGTATGGCGGAGGGCCTCGCCCGACCGCACCGTGCGAGCGGGCTGCGATTCCCGCGAGCCGTTCCTTCCAGCAACGAACACCGGCACAGGGTCGAGAAATGCACTCTCACGAAGGAATCAGGCGCGACACCCGGGCAGGGTTGGTGCGCCTCCTGGTCGTCACCGCCGCACTGGCCGCCTCGGCCGCCAGCGCGCTGGCGCAGCAGAACCCGCCGGCCGGACAGCAGCAGCAGGCCCGGCCGCCACGGCCACCGCAGGAACCCACCACGGAGCCGGGAATCCATGATCCCGTGATGGCCAGACAGGGGGACACGTACTACGCGTTCGGCACCGGCAACGGCATCGTCGCGTGGTCGTCGAAGGACATGAAATTGTGGAACCCGGAGCCGCCCGTGTTCGCGACGCCGCCTGCGTGGGGCGCCGCCGTCGCGCCGGGATTCCGCGGCAGCCTCTGGGCGCCGGACATCTCGTTCCACAACGGGAGCTGGTACATGTACTACTCGCTCTCGGCGTTCGGCCGGAACACGTCGGGGATCGGCGTCGCCACGTCCCCCACGCTGGACCGCAAGGACCCCAGGTACGCCTGGACGGACCGCGGCATGGTGGTGCAGTCGGTGCCGGGGCGGGACCTGTGGAACGCCATCGACCCCCAGCTGTTCGTGGATGCGGCGGGGAAGCCGTGGCTGGTGTTCGGCTCGTTCTGGGGGGGCATCAAGCTGGCCCGGCTCGCGGACAACATGACGCAGCTCGCACAGCCCCAGGAGTGGTACACCATCGCCGCGCGCGAGCGGGACCCGAACCTGGACGAGCGTGACGCCGGCGACGCGGCCAACCCCGAGCTCAACTACGATACGGCCTTCCAGCGCAACGTCATCACCTCCACCACCCGGAACATGCTGTACAGTTCCATCGAGGGCTCGTTCATGGTCCGGCACGGGGACTACTACTACCTGTTCGCCGCCTGGGACCGGTGCTGCCGCGGCGTGCAGAGCACTTCCAAGGTGGCGGTGGGCCGCTCGAAGGAAATCACGGGGCCGTACTTCGACCGCGAGAACCAGCGCATGGATCACGGGGGCGGCTCGATGGTCATCCTCGATCTGCTCGACAGTCCCCGGTGGGCCGCGGCCGGGCACGAGTCCGCCTATAACTTCGATGGCAAGGACTACCTGGCGGTCCACGCCTACGACAAGACCGACAACGGCCGGTCCAAGCTGGTGATCCGCGAGATCGAGTGGGACGCCGCCGGGTGGCCGGTGGTCTGGCTGAAGCAGTGACGGGCAAGCGATCCTGAACGCGGCCAACAACGGACCGCGAGGCAGCGCCAGGCGTAGAGTATTGAGTCGTCCATCGACCGGCCCGCCGACACGCGCGACGGGCCGGACCCGGCTATCCGGTCGTATCGATCCCGCAGCAGCAGCGGAATGTCATGTCAGGCTTCCTCGCCCAGCCTGAGCACCGTCAGACTGTGAGGCTTGAAGGTGTACGTGAACGCCGGTCTGACGCCGCTGACCGTGGCGGAGACCGGCGCAACCTTCCGGGGCTCCTCCAGGGAGTTTTCAGCCGTCAGTTCGCCGCTGAGCGTCAGGGCCAGTCCCGTTGACTTGAGCCGGTTTGCGCCGTCGATCTCGAGCGCGGCGGTGACAGGCTCAGCCCCGGTGTTCACCACCTTCAGGATGATTTCCCCAGCCAGTTCATCCCGCGCGGCAGATGCGAAGCACGCCGGCTCCGCAGCGGTTGGCCCACCGCTCCAATGGACGGGTAGGACCACATCACCCCGATTGGTGCTGAAGGCCTTCTGCACGTAGTAGTTCGGCGTGCCGTAAGCGCGGAGGTTGTCGCACCAGATCAGGTTGGGCGTCCACTGCCAGGCCTGGGTGTGGCCAAACAGCGGGGCATAGCAACTCATGACCACCACGTCGGCGTTGCGCTCGAGGCCGGTCATGAATGCGGCCTCCGACAGCGCGGTCTTCCAGTTGTTCCGGTTGTCCGGGCTCGCCACCCCTACGCTCTGGGCGGCGTACTCGCCCACGAACACTCTGGGGCCCGTGCGGTCGAAGGAATCGTACCGGTTCGCGTTTTCCGCAAACCACTCCGGATTGCGGTAGAAGTGCTCGTCCACGATTTCCGGCTGGAGGGTGCGCCACTGGGACCAGAGATATTCGATCTCCGCCTTTCCATTGGGGAAGATCGTGGCATCGGAACCGGTCGCGGCCACGAGCTGCAGCTCCGGATACCTGGCCTTGATGGCGGCGGCGAAGACCTGGTATCGCTCGACGTACTGCGGTCCCCATTGCTCGTTGCCCACGCCGATCATGTTCATGGTGAACGGCTCGGGGTGGCCCATCCGGGCCCGGACCCTGCCCCAGGTGCTGTCCGCCGGACCATTGGCAAACTCGATCAGATCCAAGGCGTCCTGAACGTAGGGTCCGAGTTGGTCCAGGGGGACCAGTTCACAGGAATTGAACTGACACGCCATGCCGCAGTTGATGATCGGCAGCGGCTGGGCGCCGATGTCCTCACAGAGTTGGAAGAACTCGAAGAAGCCCAAGCCGAAGGATTCGTAGTAGTCCGGCGCTGGCCGGTGCAGAAATTCGTAGTTCCAGCGGTTGATGACGAGCTTGCGGTCCTCGAGCGGGCCAACGGTGTGCTTCCACTGGTACCGGTATGCGAGTTCGCTGCCTTCAACGATGCAGCCACCGGGGAAGCGCAGGAAGCCGGGCTTCAGATCGGCGAGCAGCTGCACCATGTCGGCACGGAGCCCGCCCGCGCGATTCCTCCAGGTATGCTCTGGAAACAGCGATACCATGTCGATGTCCACCACGCCTGTGCCTTCCACCAGGATGTACAACCTGGCCGTGGCGTCCGTGCTCGCGGGCCGGAGAGCGGCGGCGTGCTTCGTCCAAGCCGATGTGATGTCCGGCAGCTGGACCGAATCCAGCAGGTGGCCGTGGGCGGAATACAGGGCAACGCGCAGTGCCGGCGATCCGGAGACGCTGCGGACCTGCGCCGAGAAGTGATAGGCCTCACCCTGCCGTACACCCATGCCGCGGAAGCCTTCATTGGCCACGCCGAACGGCGCCGTCGCCCGCGATGCGATCCGCAGGTAGTTCGGATTGGCCGGCGCAAACGGGCTGTCATGTTCGATGGACAACTCGCCGCGCGCATGGCTCGGGCTGATCCTGGACCAGCCCATCAGCGGCTCGGGGAAATCGAACGACCGGTTCTTCACCAGCTCCGCGTAGAGACCGCCGTCCGCGCCGAAATTGATGTCCTCGAAGAAGATCCCCCACAGCGCGGGGCTGATCCGCGCGCCGGGTTGGTCGGCCGAGATCTTCAGAGTGAGTGGAGTCTGCGCCTTTTCCATGGTCAGTTCCAGTAAGGGCTGGGTCCGCGACCGCATCAGGCCACGGGTGCCTCAAGCGCTGGTTCGGCTTCCAGTTGCAGGGCGGCCAGTTTGTCCTGGATGTGCTCCGCGTAATACTTGTCGGTGATGAAGTAGCCGAACATCAGGAGACCGGTGGCCAGGTGGAAGAGGCCCGGGATGATCGTGAGCATGAGGGCGATGCCCCTCAGCGTGAACATGTCCTGCTGGATGGCCGGATCGTAGACTTTGTTCGCGACGTAGGCGTAGTACGTGAGAATCCATCCCGCCATGCCGGCGGCGAGACTCATGCCCATCTTCTGACACCAGGAAATGGCGCCGAAGGCCATGCCCGTGACGCGCTTCCCGCTCTTGACCTGGCCATAGTCCACGGCTTCGGAGATGATGGACCAGAACACCGGCCCCTGCAGGTCCACGACGAAGTTGATGATGAAGTAAAGAACGAAGGCCATGGCCCGGTCGTCGGCGCCCGGACTTACGGCCAGGAACATGCCGATGCTCAACGCGAAGGTGAGCAGTTGGCACCAGCGGAAGAGTTGAATCTTGCAGTAGACCTTCGTGATCCACGTGGAAGCGACCATGGAAAGGATGTTGCCGACGATCCCGACGGTGACGAAGGCGGACTGGAGTGCGGCATCACCGCCGAGGAAATACTTCGCGTAGTACAGTCCGACGGATCCGCGAAGTACGTAGCCAACCGTCATGAGAATGCACACGATGGCGAGGATGAGCCACTGGGAGTTGTGGAAGAGCAGGTTGAGTTGCTCCCCAATCGGCTTGCGATCGCTCTTGAGAACCACGCGTTCGGTGGTGGTGAAAAAGCAGAAGATGAATAGCAGCGTGGCCATCACGGCCATCGTCCCCATTGCGATCTGGTAACCCTTCGGGAGCTGCGTATCCCCCCACTTCGCCGCGTAGCTGGCGGCGAACATGGGCACGAAGATGTTGACCACCAGCGAGGCGCCCTTGGCGAAGAACAGGCGGTACCCGTTGGCCGACAGACGCTCTTTCGGATCGGCCGTCAGCACGCCAGGCAGGGAGATGTAGGGAATGACGATGGAGGTGAACACCAGCATCATCAGGATGTAGGTCGCGTAGGCCCAGATCAGCTTGCCGTTGTAGGAGAGATCCGGCGTCGTGAACACGAGCATGACCGTGATTCCGAACGGCACGGCCAGGAACAGCAGGTACGGGCGATACCGGCCCCAGCGGGTGCTGTGGCTGTCCGTGAACATGCCCATCAGGACGTCGGCGAAGGCATCGATCAACCGGGGGATGAGCCCCAGCATCGCGATGTGCTCGACTCTCAGCCGGTATACGTCGGTGTAGAAGAAGGTGATGATGATGGCCAGTGCCGACCACACCACGTTCACCGCTGCATCGCCGGCGCCGAATCCGATCTTCTCGAGGACCGGGAGCTTCTGGGAAGATGGATCGGGATGACGGTTCTGGAGCGTCGCGGTTTTCATTCCCCGATTCCTCAATGGTTGGACCGATTCATGAGTGTCGTGCGGCACTCCCGCCGAAGCGGCAGTGACATATAGGGAGCGAACTGCCTCCTGTCACCCCGGCGGCGCCCGCGGCGCGCTGCGAGTAAACTGATGTTCCGGGTGGTTCCCTGCGTGAAGGATCTGGCGCTCGTAGAGCGCGATCAATGGTTGCTTCCGCACGACTTGGCGCACTCTGGCCCCGACCGCCGACACACGCGGGCGAGCTGCCAGGACTCCCGGCCAGGTACGAAGGTCCTCGCCGAGCGCTTGCGGACCGGCGGCGTACAGCGGCCCGACGGACAGTGGTTCGCCTTCAGGAATGCCCGCCCTGCCCGCCGGACATGGCGACGCCGTACTGGCCTGAGGCCGCCGGCGGCCCCGGGCGGCGAGTTGACCCCTCCGGGTCGCGTCCTGTTCCAGGCGAGGCGGGAGCGGTTCTCGGAGTTGCCTTCGGTTTTCATTCGGGTTAGATTCCCACCATGCAGAATGCCGTCCTCGCCGAGCTCAGACAC